>CAYSTL010000019.1:12865-18621 GCA_964433785.1 uncultured Thermoplasmata archaeon | reverse complement strand
CCTACAGTAACTCATTTGATTTTAATATACACTACGATCACAATAAGCCCGATTACCAATATACCTATTAATCCACAACAGCAGCACATCAAACCTTCGACTATATCAGTTTCTGTAAGATCGATAGTATAATTTTTAGAATGGAATGTATACTCGATTTCTACAGAGAGATTATGAGGATTCTCCAAAATCATCATATAAGCTTCTTTATCAGGGACGGTCCAGTTGAATGAAATGTCTTTAATTTCCTTTAGCATAAGGTCCGATTTATTGAATTCATAGATATGTCGTTTTGCATATTCATTTTCATCGATCAGATATAGATTTATCGTTTTGTTAGCATCTATTTGGAAACTGATACTTTCGTTCTTTTCTATATCAGTCAAACCAATATTATACTCTTCATCCCCATCTAAAACGATGCTTTCATTTTGATATATGCTACCAGCAGTTATATTTGGTATCAATATCAAAGCTAGGCAAACCCAAACGATAACTTGTATATTTTTTATCACTTTTAGTACCTACCTTCCTTGTTAATAGATAAAATATTTATTATTTTTTCTATTGTAACTATACATCTAGTTAGGTATCCTAAAGTTATATCTCGCCTTGAGGGTTAATTTTTAATACCCCTCTAACATAACGACCATATACTCATATATAAATACGGTTTAGAGGTGTATTATTAATGAAAGTATACAGAGTTAAAGGAAAATTCCGCATGGGACGTAAACGAGGACAATGGCAAAGGTTTGCCAAAGAGGTAATAGCGGATAATAAGGATGATGCAGTCGAAAAGATATATTCAGTTCTAGGTAGCAAACATAGAGTACAGCGAACAAACGTAAAAATATATGAAACAGAAGAAGTCCCACCTGAAGAAGCAGAAAATCACGTAATACAAGATAGAATATCCATGGAGGATTAAATATATGGTTAATCAACAAGAGTTGCAAAGAAAGGTTAATGAATTACAGGCTTTACAGAATGAAGTAGAAGTAATGCAGGAAGAAGTAGGAGAGATGGAAGAAAGGATCCAAGAGCATGAGGACGCTAAGGAAACCATCAAAGAGTATATGGAGAAAGAGGAAGGTTCTGAGATGTTAGTTCCAATAGGTGCTAATACGTACCTTCATGCTAAAGTGACCAATACAGAAGAAGTTCTCATTAAATTGGGTGCTGATATATCTGCTAAAAGAGATATTGAAAAAGCTTCCGAAATCCTTGATAGAAGGCAGAGTGAAATAAAAGAGAATAAGGAAGAGCTCGAGAACGAGATAGAAGAGATATCTCAAGAGGCTCAAGAATTGGAAAACGAGGTAAGAAGAGAGTATCAACAGTTACAACAACAAGGACAGATGCCTCAAGGATAAAAAAACCTTTTTTTCTTATAATTTCTGAGTAGGTATATTATAATGTTTGAGAAACTAAAAGAAAAAATATCAAGTCTCACCAAATCTAGCAAGAATGAGATAAAGGAATCCCCTGATGAAGCATTTGTTGATGGATGGGGTTCCAAGATTAGGGAAGGTAAACTAGATGATATTTTGTTTGATCTAAAGATGTCATTGTTAGAAGCCGATGTTGCCTACTCAGTTGCTGAGGAGATAACAGATGACGTTAGAGAAGATCTCCTAGGTAAAAAGGTAAGCAGAAAATACGACCTTGAACACGTCATCGAAGCTAGCCTGAAAAAAGCAGTAAAGTCTGCATTAAAAGTTGAAGAGATAGATTTTGAAAAGGAAGTCAAGCAAGGAGAAAAACCGTTTTCTATCATGTTCGTAGGTGTAAATGGTACTGGAAAGACTACAACGATAGCTAAGATCGCTAGGATGTTGATGGATGATGGTTATACTTGTGTGTTAGCTGCATCAGATACATTCAGAGCCGGTGCTCAAGAACAGATACAGTTCCATGGAAATAAATTAGGAGTGAAAGTGATCAAGCATTCCAAGGGCAGTGATCCAGCAGCTGTAGCTTATGATGCGATCGAACATGCTGAAGCTAGAGGGAAAGATGTTGTATTGATCGATACAGCAGGAAGGATGCAGACTAATCAGAACCTGATGAGTGAGATGGAAAAGATAAAAAGAGTTGCAGAACCAGACATGATAATATTTGTAGGTGATGCCTTGGCTGGTAACGATGCAGTTGAGCAGGCTCAAAAATTTGATGAATCGGTCGGCATCGATGGTGTTATATTGACAAAGATCGATGCTGATGCAAAAGGTGGCGGAGCGCTCTCTATAGGTCACGCTGTCGGTAAACCGATGATGTTCGTAGGGACTGGTGAAGATTATGAAGACCTTGAAGAGTTCAATGCTAACTGGATGACTGAAAGATTATTTAGTGAGTGAAATAGATGAATTGGAAGAGATTTATAAGTAAAGGGAGATTAATTGAATTTCCATCACTTCATTTCGCATTATCTGAGATAAAAAATAATGTTGGTCATATAGTTGTAAAATCTAAACCAGAAAACAATGAAGGTCCAACCGAGAAATTAGTTTCTATAGGAAGCGGTCCTACTGATTATAATATAGAGGTGACTGCTGAAAGAACGGATACTTTGAATAATCTTACTTCAGCACTTTGTAGAAGTGGTTTGATCAAACCCTATGGAATAGATGAAGTGGCTAAAGAATTAGCTAAAAATAGAGATCTAATTTTAGGTTTAGATACCAATATGCTGTATAATTCTGTGGTATCTGAGCATCTACTAGGTTCGATATCAGATCAAAATCCGTACTCATACACAAAGATGCCTAACTGGCTATTATTAGTAGTACCTGGAGTGGTCATGAAGGAAATAGAAAATGCAGCTAACCATAAAAATAAAGGTAGACTCACTCATATTGGTAGGGTCGGCTTTAGGGCATTAGTAGAGATAAATCAACTTCAGGAGAGTAAAGGAAATTCAGGAGTCGCCACTCTTGTGATAGGTAAAACGAATCCACAACAGCTCAGGTTTTCTGAAGAAGATTCAGGAAAGTTAGAGAATGCTGATTCATTGATCAGAGATCAATTTAGATCATTCTTGAAAGATATCGATCTGGGAAAAGGAATATATTTCTTGACAATGGATAAAACTAATGCTTCATTAGGAAAGGCAGAGGGATTGAACTCGATAAGAGTTCAGCATCCAAAGATGATCAAAAATGGTTACGAATTCCATCAACTTCCCGGAGATACGATATTGTTAGGGAGGATAATATATGAATTGGCAGTTGAGTTTGGAGTAATCGAATTGTCATGGAAAGAACACGGTAGATATCACTACTTGGAGTTGGATTCAGCATGGCAGTGGAAGAACATGGAGCATTGGGAGAACTGGCAGTTACTCTGCAGTGGTTATGATCATAACTTCTTCAAAGAGATAAATGAATATGGCGAGATCCCGATAGAGAAAATCAGGGATAATTGGGAAAAAATCAGAAAAGAGATGGGTTAACGCTGTTATAAACCATCCAAATTTCGAAATATATAAATACCAAAAGGCACACAATTATAAGATAGATTCAATAGGTTCGATCACTATGGCTAATTTAAACCAAGATGGAAAACCAACCCCCCTCAATGTAGACGATTTAACCAAGGCTATCAAAAACAGTATCGACGAAAGAGGAATGGAAAGGAAAGCTGCACAGATGATGGCAGAGCATGTCTTGAACTTTTTTGGATTTAATGATAGGATTATCGATAACATTCTAGAGCAGGAAGATAGAGATGTTTTCTATATGCTGGAAGATGCAGGTTTATTGACTACTGAAAGAGAAGAGACTACTCTATACGATGGAAGGGAGTGGAGAATTCACTATTGGCTGTTTAGGAAAGATAAGATCTTAGAATTGACTAATAAACAATCCTCTGATAATGATGGACATGATGAGGAAAATAGTGTATATGACGAGGTCCCAGAGGGAGTTTGGTCAAGTAGAATGGAAATGGAATAAAAGGTAAACATTTTTCTAGTTTTTTTATTATTTATTTTTCACATTTAGTTTAAGAGTTAGTGGGCCCGCCGAAATTTGAATTCGGGTACCGGCGTCCCGAACGCCGAAGGATCGACCAAGCTACCCCACGGGCCCGTTGTGATGTTCTCTTCAAGATTCTATCAAATAAAAATATTACTGATTATTTTATTTCGTATTCCTGTAATCCATCGTATCGTTTCAAAAGGTTGATAAGATCCTCAAGATTTTCTGAATAGAATAGATGACTCAAACACTCGCAGTCACTGCATCCGAAGTTTTCTACAGTATCGATCAAAGAATCAAGATATTCAGCGACTCTACATTCTTCTTCTTTATCTCCATCGCTAATATAAATTTTGATGATCTCAGATTCCTTCAGAAGATAATCGATATGCCAGTGAGTCTTTTTTTCATCACGAAGATGTCTATCTATCCTTGCTTCTAACCCATTCTGTGCTGATCCTACATATACGTAATAACCTTTCTTAAAATCTAAATTACCGAGTGCACCGACTTGTATAGTTTTATCTTCTATCAATTTGATTACTAGAGTATAGATGCCTTTCATCTATATTACCATGATGCTATATGACCGTCAGTTCTAGGTTCTGTGCCACCAGCTAACACATCGTCTTCTTTCCAGATGATCTGACCTCTTCCGAATCCACCTGAATGAACAGCATATTTCATGTCATGCCCTTTTCTGACTAGACCTCTCACGATATGGTCTTTCATACTACTCTCTGCACTCACTTTCTTTCCTTCATCCCATCTCCATCTTGGTGCATCTAATGCTGCCTGTGGGTTGTGGTCAAAATCGATCGTATTCATTATCACCTGCATGTGTCCTTGCGGCTGCATGTATCCTCCCATGACACCGAACGGTCCAATGGGTTTTTCATCTTTAGTTAAAAATCCTGGGATTATAGTATGGTATGTCCGTTTCCTGGGTGCGAGTGAATTAGCTTCTTCATGATCCAATGAGAAAGTATTACCTCTGTTTTGCAGTGCTATACCTGTTCCCGGAACTACCAATCCTGAACCGAATCCCATATAGTTACTCTGGATATAGGATATCATATTACCATCGTTATCAGCTGCCGCCAGATAAACTGTACCTCTGTCCTTCGGTTTTCCTGGTTCGGGTTCTAATGCTCTCTCACCGATAAGCTCTCTTCTTTCAGATGCATAGTCCTCCGATAGAAGCTCATCAAAACTAACATCCATGTGATCTGGGTCTGTAATGTATTTCTTGCCATCAGAGAAAGCTAATTTCAAAGATTCTATCTGTTTGTGATATGTTTCTATACTCTCTTTCTCCTCGAAGTCAAAACCTTTTGCAATGTTCAAAGCCATGAGAGCGATTATTCCCTGTCCATTGGGTGGAAGTTCCCAAACATCATAACCTCTATAATCGACACTCAAAGGCTCGACCCATTCAGGTTCGAAGGCTTCTAAGTCCTCTTTTCGTAAGTAACCGCCATATTCTTTTGAAAATTCATCTATCTTATCCGCTAATTTTCCCTCGTAAAAAGATCTAGATTTCGTTTCTGCTATCTTCCTCAAACTCTCAGCATGATCTTTAGATCTCCATATCTCACCTATCTTGGGAGCTCTTCCCTCAGGTGCGAAGGTATCGAACCAGTTCTTGAATTCATCCCCATCTAACTTGCTGTAAGCTTTGTAAGCGTATCCCCAATACTTACCCAGAGTAGGAGATATTGGATAGCCTTCTTCTGCATGTTTAATAGCAGGTTCTAAAACTTCATCAAAAGGTAA
>CAYSTL010000019.1:0-12765 GCA_964433785.1 uncultured Thermoplasmata archaeon | reverse complement strand
GCTATCGCTGCATCGATTGCATTACCGCCTTTCTTCAATATCTCTAAACCAGCTTGAGCAGCCAAAGGTTGCGATGTACAGACCATTCCATTCTTTGCATAGGAAACAGTTCTTCTAGAAGGATAAGGATATTCCAATGGATCATAATTCATTTCAAACACCGTTAATCCTTACATCCTCTTGATAAATTAGATTTACGATGATTTTACACTGATAGAAAATAATTAAATGAAACCTTCATGATTATAGTGCGATGAAAAAAATCGTCATACCAGTGATAACATTTATGATCGGCATATCATTTATCGTTCTTTCTATACTGAAAGGAAGGGCAGAAGTCGGTCTTTTTCTTATTTTTCCAGTAGTTTTTGGTGGTGGATTATATCTATTGTTAGGTGTTCTTTTTATTATAGTATCTTTTGTTCTACCTTTTATAATTTCATTTATAGGAATTGAAAAGTCATCTCGAAGAGATTACGAAGTTGAGAAAAAAGAGAGTGAGAAGAAGTACGGAGGAGTTATATTCATCGGACCTATCCCGATAGTTTTTGGTAAAGATAAGAGCATAACTGCAAAAATGATGTATATAGGTCTTGTTATTGCTGTTCTGTTACTGATAATGTATTTGTTCATAATATTCAACTAGGTGTAAAAATGAGAGACTTTATAGAAAAGAATCTTGAAGATATGGTTAAAATAGACAGCCACAGTAAAGGAAACATGGATGAAATTATAGAGTTTACCAGCGATCTTTTGAAAGATATAGGATTAGAACCTAGAGTCATCGAAGGAGAAGACTTCAATCCTGTTATAATAGCATCTCATGGTGAAGGTGGCGTTTGTTTCTCAGGTCATCTTGACACAGTTCCTTTAGGAGAAGGATGGGATCATGAACAGGGAGAAGTTATCGAAGATAAGCTGTATGGTAGAGGTTCATTGGATATGAAAGGACCCTGTATGTCCGCCATCGCAGCTGCTAAAGAACTCATAGATGAAGACATACCTTTTTCCCTGATATTCTCTACGGATGAAGAGATCACCATGGCAGGTGCAGAAGAAGTTAAAGACATGGATGAGATCACTAAAGCCCCGGCAGTAGTAATTTGTGAACCTACTGATATGTTGGTTGTCACTGAAGAAAAAGGAGTATTCCAGTTCGAAATAAAGACTAAGGGAAAAAATGCCCATGCTAGCATGCCTGAAAAAGGTGAAAATGCGATCGTCAAGATGCTACCAATCTTGATGGATATCAGTAATAAGAACAATATCCCTGCTAAAAAAGATCAGATGACCTGTAACGTAGATATCATCGAAGGAGGTAACGCAACTAATGTTATACCAGATGAGTGTAGAGCTGAAGTAGACGTGAGATTTCCACCACAATTCAATAGAGACATATTGGAGAAATACATATTTGACCCAATTGACGGAGATTATGAATTCAAAGAACTACACTGGCTGGATGCAGTCAAACTGAGCACAGATTCAAAATGTGTGAAAAAGATGTTAGATATCACTGACACAACGACCTGGGCAGTTCCCTATGGTACCGAGATGGTCAGATTCTTTAAGACAAATGAAAACACTTTGATATGTGGACCAGGAAAAGTGGACATGGCTCATAAGCCCAATGAATATATCGAGATACCAGACCTTGTAGATGCTGTTGATGTTTATGTCCAGTATGCTAAAGAGATGATATAAGAAGGTGTTGATAATTGAAGTGCTTGTTCGTATCTGACCTTCATGGAAATAAGAAAAAATATAGTAAGCTGTTTGGAATAGTTCGAGATGAATCTCCTGATGGGTTGTTCGTAGGTGGAGATATATTACCACAAAATATCAAAAGTAAGAAAAGGATGAGTAAGTTTGTTGAAAGATTCATTTTCAAACCGTTGAAAGAGATAAGATCTGAGAACGATGAATTACAGACCTTTTTGATAATGGGTAACGATGATCCAAGAGCATTTGAAGATATATTTATAGATGCAGATGAAGAAGGCCTTCTACAATACGTTCATAATAGTTCTGTTGAATTTGGAGACCTAAAAGTTATCGGTTATTCTTACGTCCCTCCCACCCCATTCCAACTTAAAGATTGGGAAAAATACGATGTTTCCAGGTATGTAGACATAGGAGCTGTTTCTCCAGAGAAAGGGACTAGAACCGTAGAACCAGATAGATATGAAGTAAAATATACGACTATAGAAGATGATCTCGAAGAATTGAGTAAATTGTCACCACCTGAGAAAACCATCTTTCTTTTTCACGCCCCACCTTACGATTCAAATCTGGATAGAGCTGATTTAGATGGAAAAAAGATCGATCATGCTCCGGTTGACGTACATGTTGGGAGTATAGCTATCGAGAAATTTATAAAAGATAAAAAACCGTTGCTTACACTTCACGGCCATGTACATGAATCTCCTAGGATTACAGGTAGTTGGAAGGAAATTTACGAAGATACATTATCATTTACTGCAGCTCATGATGGGGATGAAGTAGCAATAGTCAGATTTGATACTGATAATATAAAAGATGCGGAAAGAGAGTTGATAGAAATAGAATAGTGTTTTTATTTATTCTGATCGATCGGTATCTCTCTAGCTGATTTATACGGAGATGTTATATGAGTCGCCCATGAAGTTTCATCTTCCAGGTCTTCATCTGTGATTATGTGGATGTCCAACATACTGTCTGTTTTCAATCCAGTTCTCTTCTTGTTCTCCTTACAGAGTTCTTTGTCCCACTTATCAAGCCAGCCTTTCAGTTTATCCTTTTGCTCTGCAGTACCGTCGAAATGAATCAACAGATCTATGTCACTTCCAGCACCTGCACTTCCATCTTTTGTGCTGCCGATGACGTACATATTTTTGACACCGTACAACTCTGGATCTATAGCTTCACCTATCTCATGAACTTTTTCCATCCTCCAGTCCCAATGATCTGGGCGTTTAAGATATGCTAATGCTTCATTAGCTTCTCCGTCCATGACAACTGATAAGGTTCCACCCTGGCTTATATCTCCTACGTCGATAACTCTTATCACGTTTTCAAATTCTTCGTATCTAGGTAGGAAATCAGTCAACGTATTTTTGGACCTAAACAGCAAGTCTTCATTGTAAATATTTCCATTTTCGTCCGGATAAAGCGGTAGATATCTTATCTCTGCCTCTACTAGATCTTGGAAGAAATGTGTGCCGAAAGATAATTCGGGTAGATAATCTCCTTTCTCTCTAGCTATCTCAACTAGTAAAGAAGTATTGTTTATATCGTTGTACCTTACCGGTACACCCAATTTTATGTCACCTCTGCTTCCCCATCTACCGGGTCCCATCATTATGAATTTTCTGTTGGGTAGTTTACTGTTCAGTTCTCCAACGATTCTAGCCACTTTTCGCATCTTTTCTTTGCTATCTAGAGAAGTATACTCCTCAGGAACAACATACACTATATACTCGATATTCTCGATATGACTAGTTGTGACATATTTATGTGCAGAAAACAGTTTTCTCTTCTTTTTGATATTGGTGGGAACTGGTTTTCTTTCTATCTCCTGAGATTGACTCTGAGGTCTACACTGTAGGATATATATATTCTCACCATCTGAAGCGAACTCAACGTCAACTGGTGTCCCTATCCTATCTTCTAATATATCCATTATTCTTTTCATTTTTTCAAGGAAATCTGTACTTTCAAACAGTTTATTGAAAGTGATGACCATGTCCGAACTTTCTGGATCCAGCAAAAATTTTGATTTACTTTTCAACTGATCATTTTCATACACGGAAACGATTTTATCCAGGCTTGGATAGTCATGACCGTATTCCTCAAAAACCTCTACTGCATCTACTGTCTCGATGTTACCTGTTTCGAGATTTATCACATCCATGTACTTAGGAGAGTACTTGATCTGTTCTTCTAATAAAGTATTAACTCTTAAGTCCGGTCTGTTTGGAGAGATCAAAATAGGATAATCATTACCTACTCTATCGACTGCTCTTGTTCCCAAACCGGGAACCAATCTGATTATACCGTCGTCTCTTTTAATTCTAGGAGACCATCTAAATTCGTTTCGACTGAAGGCTACTCCTGCAAATGCTGGCATGTAATACGGTCCTACCTTTTTACCGACAACTTCTTGGATCAGCACTCCCATCTCTTCACTAAAATCAAGCATCCCTTTTTCTCTTCTATATTCTATAGGGTCAGGTCCAAAAGTTGATGCATACACCTCAAGTATAGCATCGGTTAACGCGTTCAATCGTTCCTCCTCTGTTCCTGTATTTGGGAGATAGAGGCTTTTGTATTTTCCTGAAAAAGCTGCACCAAAATTATCCTCTAGTAAGCTAGATGATCTAACGATTATCGGATTATCATCTATATCTCTTAAGACCTTCTTCAGGTCTTCTATTATCTCTGTTGTAAAAACGGCGTTCTTCATTATCTGTTCAAGGAAGGGCTGTTCCTGCCTTATCTCATCTGGATCTAGATATTTTATATGTATTACTTCATCGAGATCATTATAATGAATCAGATCCAACATAGTATCTGAAGTAAGATACCAGCTTTTTGGAAATTCTACCTCATCAAGTATATCATCGTCTTCCATCTCACTGTTGATTATTTTATTGGCTAGTATCGCACCAGATGTTTTTCCACCCAATTTTCCAGCTCCCTGAGCAGGACCGATGGTGTTTTCTAGAATTGGTAGGAAATCTTTGACTTTGATGAATTTTTTAGCCACATTTATGAACTTTAACCTATCTGTAAAGAAACGTTGTATCAGAGCTGTCCTTATAGCCATCTGGTCTTCGGGTGCCAGGGCTCTGTCGGCTTCAGGTTTATCAAAAAATCTATTCAGCTCATCTTTTAATTCAACCAAAGATATACCTTTCTTTTGTGATGCCAACAATAACGGCCTCGCCTTATCTTCTCTAAGCCACCTTTGGAATAGCTCAGATATCTTTTTTGGAGACAAACTTTCACGAGCTATCTCAAAAACGCCTTCTTGTACTTTTCTAAGTGAATCTAAATCCTGACGTGGATTTGGCATATTGATACCACACCATTCTGGTATCTCATCACCAGGAGTGACTGGACATACATCATTTAAAAGAGCTGTGATCTTCTCATTCTCATTACGATAAAGATAATAGACCATCTTTCTAGTCATTCTTAGAAGTGTTCTTGGGTCAGTTTTCATAAGAAGATCTATTATCACTTCCCAATCTGCTTTCTCCTCGGTCATTTTTTCTTCTTCTGCACCGATGAGTCTGCCAAGATCGTCTTTTTTAACCTTTATTTTGCCTTCCTTCATCTCTTCTTTAATTTTACATTCCTCGATAAATCCACCTAGTAACTCGGAGATAGCCTCAATCAATCTTCTCTCTTCTTCTAGAAATGGACCTTCGTCTTCTTCTGGTTTTTCTTCTAAATAGCAAATTTGAAGTTTACCAACCTTTTGACCCTCAACAGTGATATCACTGGATTGACACCATCGTGTTTCTTCAAAATTATCTGTTTTAAATTCTTGTTCATTCACCTTTATTCTAGCTTCAGCAGCATCTTCGTGCTGCCATGAGGGGGGTAAAATTTCCACTATCTGCTGAAGAGCTTCTTCTGCACATAGGTCTTTATCTTTTATTACCTTTGTAATGCCGTAAAAACAGTTCAATTCTTTTACTCTCTCCTGTAATTCATCCATCTCTTTATCCTTACTCAACATAGAGATATCTTCTTTTTCAGCAGATATATCATTTAATTTATCGTTCATCGTAAATCACCAATGACCTATTTAATGAATCTATTATCATCATACTATCTTTTCTCTTTCTCTTTATTAACCTTTTTGATGATAATACCCTTACCAGATTTACCATCAAGTCTAATCTCTAGAGGTTTTTCAGATCTAACGTGTTTGATATACTCTAGGTCTTCTACACTTTCTTGCTCTTCTAACCACTCCCAATCTATATCCCCTTCCCCTTCTTTTGTTATCATATAGCCGGATTGAGAGGAGATCATGTCATGGAAGAAATGCGAACCTTGAGAAGGTTCTATCGACCTGTCCTGAGCAGGTGTTTCAACTATAACCTTTGCTCCAGCTATATCACCCCACATCACCGGGATCCCTAACCATTCGTCACTTGATCCCCATCGACCTGGACCTATCAAAATATAGGGTCTTCCTTCATCCATGAGTTTTTTGTTTAACTCCTTTATCTTTTGAACAGCTTTTTGACTCTTAGATAAGTCGAATGAATCCGGGTCAGTATATACTATATCATATATCTCGTCCATCACACCATTACCTAAAGCATTCTTACTGTAGCATAGGAAGTCTTCTAGGTTGTATTCTCCAATATCTACATCAGGTGACTTTTCATTGGACATCATACTTCTTATCTGAAGTATTACAAGTTCTGCTGGGTCGTCACTTTCTTCATTTAGATTGACCGCAAATTCGATCTCAACCGGATAACCTAACTTAAGTTCCGATACTCTTAAAAGAAGCTTCAAAGCTTTAGCCAAAGGTATGGCTCCGTGATTTATTATCGGTGCGAAATCTACCACTCTTGGTCCATCATGACCCGTACCAGGATATAATCTGTCATTTCTTGTTGAATAAGTTGATACGCATTTATCTAATATGCCATGTTTCTCCGCCACATCCATATCGAGGTGTGATAAAGAGGTCTCTTCATTCTTTTCTACTATCCTATATACGGATTCAAGATTCAGTCCATAAAATTTTCTTTGAGAATACTTCATAAAATCCTTTGGAGTACCGAACATCGGTGCTCCCGGTTTTTCGGGGCAGAAACAGTATGAACATCCGCCATCAACTATAGATTTACCTAGACCCACTGCTAGATAGACGATACCATCTTCTGGTTTACACGGCCCTGATGGATAATGATTGTAAGACTTGGCAACACCAGATATCGCAGGATAGTAGTAATTTTCATGCTTTTTGCCTACAACTTCCTGCAGGATTACCGCCATCTTTTCATCGCCAAGTTTTTTCGGTGTAGATTTTATGTAATTTCTAGCCTCCTCGAAGAACGAGGAAGCAAAAACATATTTTATGGCGTTACATACTTCTCTAAACCTTAGGTCTGTCTCCCACGATTCGTTTGGTAGGAGCATGGAAGCATAAACGCCTGCAAAGGGTTCCATCATCGAATCTTCCAGCACGCCAGAAGATCTGACTATGAGTGGATTTCTTGTATTGCGTATAAAAGTTCTTAGATCTCCCAATACAGTAGCGGGAAGACTAGCGTTCATGAATTTTCCAGCGATCCGTTCATCAGAAAGCTCGAATATATACGGATCCAAAAGATCATTCTCAACTAAAAATTTCTCATAAACTTCTGTAGAAAGGACGATACTTCTTGGTATGGTGATATTAAGATCATCAAAAAGATTATCTGGAAGATAATTTGAAACTAATTTTGACATGAAAGCTAATCCTCTCGCTTTACCCCCTAAAGAGCCCTTTCCTATCCTGCTCATCTTAACGTGATGACCGTAGTCACCTCTTCTAAAATCAGATATAGAGCCCTTATGGACGGCATATTTGTATTCCTCTAATATGTTTATCAAGATCTTCTTAACTTTTTCAGGGTTTTCCTCTTGAATTTCCTTTACCTTTTCTTTCAGTTCAAATTCTGCCCTAGCTTCGAGCCATCTCGTCAAACTTCCGTCCTCTATTTTCTCGTAAATTCTATCTGGATCTATATCCCAAACAGAATCTTCAAGTTCATCTATATTGGTGATCTCCGCTACGGTAATGTCATTTTCATCTTTGAATACGAGTTCTATTGGACCTAGACTTTCATTTATAAATTCTCTAATTCCCTCAGATAAGTCTGGAGATCTCTTCAATAAAAATTTGACTTTATCATTTATTTCTCTTCCATCTTCCAATCTTTCTGAAGATTGCACTATTATCGGTAGGTCTGGTTTCTCGTCTTTTACTTTTTCAGCAAAATCTAAACCTGCATCATTTTTAATCTTCCCATCTTTCTTGTAGGTATTATCAGTTAGAATACATAGTAGATTATCTTTATGTCCTTCATAATAATCAATCCCCTCGTTAAAATCAGTCGCCAGTAAAACATACGGTCTTCTCCTATATCTGGCCAATTTTCTTTCCCTGTTAAGGTCATCATGGATTATCGAATCTATATAATTCCATATCTCCTCATAGATTATAGACAGGTAGTCTGAATAATATTCGATTGAATCTTCTATCAATAATATGCATCTACCTTCAGATTGTAAATTTCCTTTCTCTAGATTTACTTTATCCTCGATGTACTGGATGATGCTGACTATTATCTTTCCATCGCCGCTCCAGGTGAATACTTCATCGATAGAACCATATTTTTTTTCGATCTCTCTTATTTTTGGTGTATCATCGCCTAAGAAAACTACAGGCAAGTCAGAATTCCTCTCTTTAATGTCTTCTGCCAGTGATAAAACATCACTATCTGAAGGTTCATTAAAAATGATCACTAGATCAACATTTTGTTCATCTATTCTCTCAATACTGTCTTTTCGAGATTCAACATGATTGATCTTTGGAACATAATCTAGTTCAGAATTTCCATAGAATTCATTTAAAAGATTTTCTAAACGTCCTTCTTCTTCTAGTAGAAAAAAATTAAAGGATGAGGAAACCAAAAGGACATCCCTTATATCGTATGTCCTCAGGTTGTTAATGTCCCCTACATCTTTTTTCTCTTGCTGGGGATTTTTTCCTGTTATCTCCTCTATAGCTTGAAATATTTTTTCTTCACGATCATTCATATATTTATCTTCCTGCTTTAGACCCAACCACGGGCTTTGCATGCATCAGCAACACGCTCGATAGCGATCATGTACGCTGCATCTCTAACACGTACATTCTTTCTTTGGGATAATTCCCATACCTCATAGAAGGCATCGGTCATCTTGTTGTCCAATTTACCGAGGACTTCTTCTTTTGGCCAATAATGGTTTGTGTTGCTCTGTACTTGTTCGAAGTAGCTGCATACAACTCCGCCGGCATTAGCAAGGAAGTCAGGAATGACTATTATATCTTTCTCTTCTAATACATCATCAGCTTCTGGTGTTATAGGTCCGTTTGCACCGGAAACGATCAATTCAACTTCTTCATCCTTTATGTCATCTACGTTGTCTCCAGTTATCGCGTTTTCGAGTGCTGCAGGTATGAGGATATCTACTCCGTGTTTGAGCCAATCTTCTCCAGGTCTTACTTCGTAACCTAATTCATCAGCTTTCTCTTTATCGATTGTTCCAAATCTATCCGTGATATCTCTTAATTCATCAACGTCCACACCATCTTCCTTGTAAAAGCTATATGGTTTTTCATCTTCTTGATCCCAAGATGAAACTGAAACAACTGTTCCACCATACTCAGTGAACAATTCACAAGCATATTGAGAAACGTTTCCAAATCCTTGTACTGAAGCTGTTACCTCATTTATATCAAGATCCATCTCTTTTAGAGCTTCTCTCAATACATAAACAAGACCATAACCTGTTGCTTCTGTTCTTCCTTTGGATCCGCCCATATTCTCAGGCTTACCTGTTATCACACCTGGATATCTTCCACCGGATATGTTTTCATATTCATCCATCATCCAGAGCATGTGTTGTGGTTTGGTCATTACATCAGGTGCTGGAACATCCTGTACAGGACCAATATTCTTTGCTACTTGTTTCACCCAACCACGGCAAAGCTCTTCTGTTTCTCTTTCGGACAAGTTATGTGGATCACAAATTACACCACCTTTTCCACCGCCGAGTGGTATGTCTGCAACAGCTGTTTTCCAGGTCATCCACATAGAAAGAGCTTTTACTGTATGTACAGTTTCTTGAGGATGGAATCTGATTCCTCCCTTTGCAGGACCTCTTGCATCATTATGCTGGATCCTGAATCCTTGGAAAACTTCTGTTGAACCATCATCCATCTTTACTGGTATTTGAAAGTGATATTCTCTCAATGGATTCCTCAATAAATCACGGGTTCCTTCATCTAGTTCTAGCTTGTCTGCAATCCTATCGAACTGCTTCTGGGCCATTTTAAAAGCATTAAAGCCATCTTCTGCCATTTTTCTCTACCTCTTCTAAATTACAAATGCCGATTATAGAGGTCATATAAAAAATTGGGTTACAGAATTTGACTGATTCGGTGTACACATTGGGTAAATTTTAACATTATTTTTTCCCAAGTTAAGAACTTATTTTGATTAATTAATCTTTGACATAATTATTTTAGTTTTTTTACATCTATATTTATACTCTGGAACACCTTATTTCTTACTCTTGTTTGATTTCCCACAATTTACGTTCGATCCATCCTAAAGAAACTTTTTGAGGATTTATAGTATGTATCATCCTGGATGAAAGAATAGTTTTAGAAACTGCGCCTATACAACCAGGGAATTTTGAGTTAAGATTCTCACCCCACTCAAAGAAATCCTCTATGGTTTGGAAAGCAGAGAATAGGAGTATATTATATCTTTCAGTGCTGGTTTCGACAGCCCTGGAAACATTATTATCAACCTGGAGATATTTCTTGATATCTTCCTCTCTAGATTTTACTGCTATCATACTTACTACAAGATTGTATCCGGGAGGTATGAATAAGTTAGGAAAATAACATCTTGGTTTATCGATAATTCCTTCATCCAACAAGTTTTCTATCCTTCTCTTAACTGTCTTTCTGTTTGAACCTAGTTCTCTAGCTATGAATGAATCGTTGGTCCTTATACATTCTCCATTTGTTAATTTTTCTAATATTTTGAAGGATGCTTCATCCAATGTTTGTTCATTGATAGTAATGGAATTATTTTTTTCAAATTCTTCTTTCATATCCTTAACATAACAATTTGGTTCATACTTGAACGTCAATTTATTGCTGAAGATATCGACATGTGCAGGTGTGCGTGTGAATCGTGATGGGATCTTTTGATCCTTGATAATCTGTTCTCTCCACCTATGGTATGATTCTAAATCTTCAAAAAATTCGATAAGGAGAGTATTGTAAGACCCTTCCATACAGGAAAAAGCAGCAAAGATGTTTGATTCATTCTTGTAAAACTCTTTCGCATCCTGTGTTCTAGGCATATCTGCTTTGACAAGAATTAAAAGAGGATACTCTTGAAATAATTGTGGAAATGGATATTGTGGTTCGTTTAGTATATTATTTTGATATAACTTTTCGACTCTTCTTTTTACAGTTGCTCTGTGTATGTCCAGTTTACGAGCCAATGCACTGATATTTACCTTAACCCCTTGTCCAGATACTAGATACCGTAAAATCCGTAGGTTTAGCTCATCTTTCAAAGTATCCATATGATTTAGCATTCTACAGGTGTTATTACAATTTTTTGTATAATTTGAGAAAATTTTGTCTAATAATTGTCCATAATTTCATAATTAAAAACATAATATATAGCAAAATGGGAAAATAAAGGGTTTAAGGTCTGTACCTATTTGGCGTTCTAGGGAATGGAATAGCATCCCTGATGTGGTCCAGATTACACAACCACATGATAACTCTCTCTACACCCAGACCGTAACCTGCATGTGGTACACTTCCATATCTTCTTGTATCTAAGAACCATTCATATATTGAAACGTCTTCCCCTTCTTCTTCAAGTCTACTTTTCAGTGATTCTACTGAAGTTTCCCTTACACTACCGCCGATCAGTTCTCCAACATGTGGTACTAGTAGATCGTATCCAAATACTTTTGAATCGTCTTCAGGGTCCCTTTTCATGTAGAATGCTTTGATCTCTTTTGGATAGTGAGTTACGAAGACTGGTCTATCGTAAAGAGATGTCAATTTCTTCTCTTCAGGAACTCCAAAATCTTCTCCATACTCAACATCCATTCCTTCTTCCTGCAGCTTTTCCACAGCTTCTTCGTAAGTCAGCCTCGGGAACGGGCCTTCTAGGTTCTCAAGATATTCGAGGTCACCTTCCCTAAGATGATCGAGTTCTTTTTTGTTTTCTTCTAAGACTTTATCGACAATATGAAGGATCAAGCCTTCACCCAATTCCATGATATCATCATAATCTAACCAAAGACCTTCGACTTCAGCGTGCCAGTACTCGGTTAAATGTCTAGGGGTTTTCGATTTCTCTGCTCTAAAGCTCGGTGCGATCGTATATATATCTCCTGTTCCAAAGATGCCTGCCTCTGCATATAGCTGCCAACTCTGAGCTAGGTAAACTTCGTCATCGAAATAATCGACTGGGAATAGTGTAGAACCACCTTCACATGCTAATGGTGTGAGTATCGGTGATTGGAACTCCTTATAACCTTCGTTTCTAAAGAATTCGTGTATTGCTCCAAATACGGTCGATCTTACATTCAAGATATCTCTCATATAAGTCGATCTTATCCAGAGATGCCTGTTATCTAGCAAATGTTCAACACTCTGGTCCTTGTGTATCGGAAAATCTTCTGATTCATGAACTATCTTGAAGTCGGTAGCCCTTATCTCATAACCACCGGGAGCTCTGTGGTCCTCAGCGACCTCTCCATGGACCTTTACAGAAGATTCGACCAGTAGAGATTTGATCTCGTTGAATCTATCTTCTTCGAAATTGTCGCTTGCGATCGTAGCCTGTACGATACCGGATGGATCTCTAATATTCAAAAAGACCATATTACCGATATCTCTCTCGCGGTGTATCCAACCGCGTATGCTTACTTCGTTTCCGGTGTGCTGGCCTTCCAAGA
>CAYSTL010000018.1:17308-18993 GCA_964433785.1 uncultured Thermoplasmata archaeon | reverse complement strand
AACTGTCTGGATAAAGTAGGTATGGAACCCGAGAGGTATATGGATAGAGCTGTTGATACTTCTTTGAGCGGTGGAGAGCGTAAGAAGATAGAGCTTGCTTCCATATTGGCGATGAATCCAGACTTGGTACTTCTGGACGAACCTGATTCAGGTATCGATGTAGAATCTTTGGAAAAGATTTTCGAAGCTTTGAAGTATCTTAAGGAAAACGGTTCTACGGTTATCTTGATTACGCACAGTGCTGAGGTATTAAAGCATGCTGAACATGCATTTTTGATGTGCTGTGGAAGTATACTTGATAAAGGAAGTGAGGAGAAGATAGATGATTACTTTGAGAATCAGTGTATACCTTGTGATCATAAGAACCAACCTGACAAAGGGGAAGGGGAAGTGATATAGATGGATTTTAATCAGATATACGAGGAAGCAGATATAGAGCACGCAATTAGCGATCCAGATACAGCATTTCTGAGTATAAATAAGGATAAGGTAGTAGGTATGAGTGATACTGAAGGATTGATTGTAGAACCTGAAGAGATAGAAGATGGGGTGGAAGTTTATCTTACCGTTAAAGAAGGTGTGAAGATAGAAAACCAGGTCCATATGTGTTTTGGAGTTACACATAAGAAGGCTCTACAGAAGATTGTTATGCATATCGAATTGGAAGAGGATTCTAAGATAGATATTCTAGCTCACTGTGTTTTCCCAAATGCTGAGGATGTTGAACACCTGATGGATGCTGATATACATGTGGGCAAAAATGCTGAATATACGTACATCGAGAAGCATATCCACAGTCCAGAAGGTGGGATAAAGGTCGTTCCAAAGGCTGACATAGTCTTGGAAGAAGGAGCTAGATTCAAAACGGAGTTCGAGCTGATAAAAGGTAGGGTCGGTGAATTGGATATCGATTACGAGACCACCTGTAAAAAGAACAGCGTAATGGAGATGACTACCAAGGCAAACGGGTTCGGCGACGATGTGATAAAGGTTAGTGAGAAAGGCAATCTAGTCGGAGAAGGTGCGAGAGGAGTACTCAATTCGAGAGTCGCCGTAAGAGATGATGCTGAGGCTGAAGTTTTCAATAAGATGATGGCCGATGCACCTTACGCAAGAGGGCACGTTGATTGTACAGAGATAATTCAAGATAATGGTGTAGCAAATGCTATACCGATAGTAGAAGTCCGCCATCCCAAAGCTCATGTGACCCATGAAGCAGCCATAGGAAGCGTTGATACAAAGCAGTTACAGACCCTGATGTCTAGGGGTATGTCCGAAGATGAAGCTGTAGAGCTCATAATAGATGGTTTATTGAGTTAATCTAGATATGATAAGATGGATGTGAAGGATGCTATCGAAGAAAGAAGAGCTTACCGGTCATTAGAGGATATAAAGATTGATGATGAAATTATCGATGAACTGGGGAAGGCAGCACAATTGACGCCTTCATGCTTCAATAACCAACCCTGGAATTTTATTTTCGTTAAGAGTGATGAGAAACTAAAAGAACTCGGATCAGTGATGTCTAAGAACAATAAATGGACTAACAACGCTTCTTTAATAGTAGCTGTCTTCAGTAAGAAAGATGATGATTGTGTGGTAAAGGGTAGAGAATATCATCTGTTTGACACCGGTATGGCAACTGCTTTCCTGATAATGAGAGCGACAGAACTTGGATTGGTTGC
>CAYSTL010000018.1:0-17208 GCA_964433785.1 uncultured Thermoplasmata archaeon | reverse complement strand
CCGGTATGGCAACTGCTTTCCTGATAATGAGAGCGACAGAACTTGGATTGGTTGCGCATCCGATAGCAGGATATGATGAAGATAAGACGAAGGATATGTTGGATATACCAGAAGGATACAAATTGATCACACTCGTCATTATTGGTGTACATTCTGTTGAACCAAACGACCTATTAACAGAAAAACAAGCTGAGAGAGAAAAAGAAAGACCAGAGAGAAAAGATCTGGATGAATTCATACATATAGACAGTTATAAGAAAAAGTAGAAAAAAGAAAAGGGTTTATTGGATTTTTTTAGTCGTGATAGTTGTTGCTATCTTATGACTAGTTGTTTTGATACGATCTGATATTAGTGATTGATCTATATCGATATCTTGACTCATCACACCTGAGATATCGTTTGTACCGGTATCCAATGTATCATGACTAGATATTGTATTAACGGATGCGATACTTCCAGAATCAGCTTTTACAACTACGTCATCAACATACCATCCACGGTAATCATTATAATCACCATCCACTGAATCGAATGTAAATTCTATATTCACTGAGCTTCCGATGTATGGTGAAATGTCTATTGTTTCTTGTACGAAATTATTTTCTGATCCAACGTTATTTTCTGTAGAATCTTTGTAGTAAACTTCGTTTCCGTTGACTGTGACCTTCACGATATCGAATTCTTTGTAATCATAATTTTCTGTTTCGAACCAGTGGTGGAATGAGAGTTCTGCTTGTGTTGCACCACTGAGATCGAGTGTTGGTACTATCAATGAACCTGTTGTCTGAGATCCGGTGGCATAATTACCTGTTGAATCTTGTCCGTACCATACTGAGGTAGACGGACTGTTGCTGTCTCCGTATGTTTCACTTTCATCGACTAGATGCCATAGACCGCTGGCTTTCCAACCAGACACATCGCCTTCGAAGTCTTGATCTATCACCTTTTCAAATTGATCGTTATCTACTGTGATATCTTCATTATAGGTATCTGTAGCACCATCGTCATCAGTAATGGTCAATTGAACGGTGTATGTGTTTTCAGAGCTGTATGGATGAGTTGGATTTTGTTCTGAACTTGTGCTCCCATCACCGAAATCCCAGGACCACGATTCTATACTACCATCAGCATCGGTTGATTCGTCTGTAAACTGTATCGTTTCACCGGTTGATGGTGAAGATGGACTGTAGCTGAATTGTGCTTCAGGTTTTTGATTGGTATCAGTTGAGAATTGTACATCATCCAACCAACCACAATCTTCGTTACTGCTTCCATACCAGTCTTTTTCAAATGACCATTTTAACGTGTGAGTTCCGGAAGATAGAGTGTATGATTCCTGGATCCAAGATGTACTTCCACTTATACTATTCTGTTCTGTTCCATCAACGTAGAATGTTAAGAAATCATAATTATATTCTGAAGATACTTTCCAGTAGAATGATAAGGTTCCACTACCTTCGACAGTAGTTTGGATATAGGTGGAGTCGTAATCGCTTATATCTCCACTTTGGGCTGCATCTCCATCATTAATAGAGGTTGATGTTTGTGGTATCCATTCATTATCTCCACCAGTTGTCCAGGATAATTCAGTATTATCTAGAGCTTTTCCGAGAGTCAATTCACTTTGTTTCTCTACAGTTATGTCTTTGCTCGTCGAATCTTCTTTACCTTTATCATCGGTTACAGTTAGTTGAACTGTATATGTGTTTTCAGAGCTGTATGAATGAGTTGGATTTTGAGCATTACTTGTACTTCCATCCCCGAAGTCCCATGACCATGATTCAACTGTTCCATCCTGGTCGGAAGATTCATCTGTGAACTGAATTGTTTCATCTACAGTAGGTGATGTGGGTGAGTAACTGAATGATGCAGAAGGTGGTTGATTAGCTGATACAGATACATCTTTACTCACAGAATCAGTCAATCCGTCATCATCTGTAACAGTCAATTTGACAGTATAAGTCCCTTCAGAGCTGTAAGAGTGAGTTGGATTTTGATTATTACTTGTACTTCCATCACCGAAATCCCAAGACCATGATTCGATAGTTCCATCCTGGTCGGTGGATCCATCGGTGAACTGTACGTTTTCATCTACTTTAGGAGAGGTGGGCGAATAGCTGAAGTCGGCTGTTGGTGCCTGTTCTTTATAGACCGTTACATCTTTTGTTACACTATCCTTCAAACCATCGTCATCAGTGACTGTTAATTCAATAGTATAAGTTCCCTCAGAACTATAACTATGGGTCGGATTTTGGTTAGAACTAGTACTTCCGTCTCCGAAGTCCCAAGACCACGATTCGATAGTTCCATCAGAGTCGGTAGATCCATCAGTGAATTGGATGCTCTCTCCTACCTCGGGATTGTCAGGGGAGTAACTGAATGAAGCTGTCGGTGGATATTCCTCAGATGTCGTGTTGACGATTACATCATCCACATACCAACCTCTATAGGCGTTTTCTTTTTCATCTACAGAATCAAATGTAAATTTGATATCTATCGAACTGCCTGTATATGATGATATATCTATAGTTTCTTTAACGAAATTATCTTCAGATCCAACGTTATTATCCGTCGAGTCCTTGTAATATACTTGATTACCGTTGACGGTGACCTCTACCTTATCGTATTCGCCATCTTGGTAGCTTTCAGTTTCGAACCAATGAGAGAAGGATAATTCTGCTGAAGAGACTCCGCTCAGGTCTATCGAAGGTGAAGTCAAAGAACCAGTGGTCTGCGAACCTGTATCGTAATCACCTGAAGAATCCTGTCCATACCACATCGAATGTGTAGGACTGTTGGAGTCTCCATACGTATCGCTGTCGTCTGCAAGATGCCAAAGACCACTTGTACTCCATTCCGAGGGATCGGATTCAAAGTCCCATTCGTTTGGTTTCTCTCCAACATAAATTTCTTTAGATGTTGAATCATCATCACCTTCGTTATCTGTTACAGTCAATTTTATCGTATAGCTTCCTTTTGATGAATAACTGTGAGTAGGATTTTGTTCTGAACTAGTACTTCCGTCCCCGAAGTCCCATGACCATGATTTGATACTACCGTCCGGGTCATTAGATTGGTCGGTAAATTGAACATCTTGATTAACATCTGGATTCAGTGAAGAAATATCAAATGAAGCTTCAGGAGCCTGATTTCCTACAAATATCTCTTTAGTATCGCTGTCACTCAATCCATCGTTATCTTCTACTGTTAATTTCACAGTGTATTTACCTTCAGAGCTATATGAATGAGTAGGATCTTGTTCAGAGCTTGTTGTTCCATCGTCAAAGTTCCATGACCACGATTTGATAGTTCCATCAGGATCGGAAGAATCATCTGTGAATTGAACCGTTTGTCCTACATCTATATCTATCGGTGAATAATGGAAACTTGCATTAGGTGGAGTACCGGTAGTGATACCGCCTGTTACGCTTAGAGCATATGGTTGAGGTCCTTGAGGTATGTTCTCACCTATAACCTCTATTGTGTATCCGCCTGATTGTGGGTTACGTATTAGAACATTTTCTAATGGGTTCAGATCGTCATACTCACCGCCTGTAGTGGATTCACCAGAGTCGTATCCACTGAATACATTACCTTTATATTCACTACCATCAGGAGCTGTAACTTTTAAATTAAGATCGTTAACAAGTGCTTTACTAGCGCTGCTGGAACCGGGATAATCAGTATAAGTCATTGTTACCTCAAATGGTTCTGAGGTATCATCTACGTTGATATTATAAGTGTTTGAATTACCAGTAGCTAGTCCTTCGTTTTCATCATAAACTTTCAAATGCCGATTATCACCGTCAAATTCTAATGAATTTTCAAGATCTATTCTTCCCCATCCTTGATCGTTATTTGGATATGCATTGTTGTTTGCATAGGCTCCGCTGCCAGATATCTCAACTGCTCCGTTCACAAGGACAGCTTTGATCAACGCTGCAGAAGGATTACTGACAGTACCTCTTGGATAATGATCATCAACAAAATATTCTCTGATCAATGCGGATGAACCCGCAGTTATTGGGGTAGCCATACTTGTACCCTGCATGGAAGTATATCCATCGTTATTGGTTGAAAGGTCTCCATCTGAATTTGCAGACATTATCTCCGTACCTGGAGCAACTATAGTTGGTTTTATTCTGCCGTCATCAGTAGGTCCTCTTGACGAGAAATCAGCCATGTCTTCAACAGAATAACTTGATCCACTGCTTGCTCCAACGCTTACTATATTCTTGGCAGTTGCAGGAGTACCAACAGTACTTGGTGAATCACCAGAATTACCGTTTGCATAGAATATCAACATATCTTTGTTGTTCCACATGAATTCATCGACAGCACTAGCATCTGTTGTATAAGAACTATCTTGACCGCCCCAGCTGTTGGAATGTAATCTTGCACCATCCTCATAAGCTGGATTGAATATCTCAGAATAATCAGATGGAATATCTAAACTATCACTTGCGTCACCTATATCGAAGAACGATAATTTCGCATTTTTAGCCATACCATCGTTTGTGCTTGGGTTTCCGTTAGGATCATCATTACCAGCTATACTTCCCGATACATGGGTTCCATGACCACTTTCAGCGTTATCGTTATCATTGGCATATGCAACATAATTTACTACTTTTCTATGATTTTGTCCGATCGGATTTCCGTTTGGATCTCTGAAAGCAGCGTGATCATAATCTAATCCCGTATCTGAGACACCGACAACCTGTCCATCTCCTGTTAAACCATGATCCCAGATGGACCTATCATCACTTTCTCCAGTTTGGACTATCCATTGACCGTCTGCATTCAACAATTCTAAATTCGTTTTAGGCTCTATAAATGAAACTTCTTCGATATTAGCTATATCATCTATAAATGAACCGTCTACTTTCATCGTCACCTTGTCTTTACCATGTTTTAATAGCTTCCCATAGGATGATAGTTTTGTAAGGATTGAGTTACTATCTTCATACGTCCTGATAGTGATCCGTTCCATATCTTCACTTTCTTTAAGTTCAGGAGAGATCTTGTAATTTGATTTGTAATCTCCGACAAAGCTAACAAAATCCTTTTTTGATAGTTTTAAAGCTTCTGAGGAGCTAAGTTTTGTTATGTATGTGTTCTCTGGGATATAGTCTACAATATTACCGTGATCATCGATCGTAGACTTCCACTCTTGTTTGATCGGTCCTATAGCTTTGACAATATAGTACGATTTTGATGAAAGTATATTTTTTGATTTGATAGTTCCAACGTCTTCCTTAGTGATCGTTCCCGATTTCAAATGTATCTTTTTAAGGTCATCCTGTTGTTCAATCACGCTTATTCCATTTTTTTTCAAAAATGATGGATCCTTTTCTACTGGTTTTTTAGCCATTATATATGAATCATAATTCTCTACAATTTCATAACCTGCCTCTTTAACCTTACCTTGGTCTGTTGTATCTAAAATTACGTACTCATATTCTATATCAGTATCATTGTCCGCTAAAACTTGTACACTAGAAAATGATGAGACCATCAATAGTGTTGCTACAAACAGACACAAAAAAATTGGTATCTTTTTGTTGTCCATATTGTTTTCCTCAGATGGACTCATCTTGTTTTTCAGTATATAAGTCCTGATAATACATGTAATGGAGTTTCATTTAAATAGTAAACATCAATAACTCTACTCTTTTAAATACCCTTTAAATAGTAATAACTTCAGTTTATCTTATCTAAAAAACGTTCACATTCCTTTTTCTTATGTTCTATATTCATTTCATCGAATAAGTTATACGATCTTTTGATATGGGTGACTGATTTGTTGGTTCTATCAACGTTATCAAAAACTTCCGCTTTTTCCTTTAATGTTTGAGCTAGATAAAATTTTGACTTGATATCGTCAAAAATATCTTCTGCCCTTTCTAACTCAGTTACACTGTCATCCCATCTACATTCATTTTTATAATATAGACCCATGGTCCTTCTGCTCATGCCAACTTCAAACTTAGAAGACAGATCTGAAGAGATTTCTAGCGCTTTTTTTATCTTCTCATGCGCTTTATCAGTTTCACCTGATTTTACATAAGTCTCTCCTAAACCGCTAAGATTCAAAACATGATTTAGCTTATCTTCTAGTTCTTCACGTATATCGATAGCTTTTTTGTAGTGGTAAATCGATTCTTCATAATCCTCTTCGATCTGATAAAGTCTGCCTAACGAACTATGGGTTACCGCTTTTCCATCGACGTCATTGATCTCATTAAAGATCTCGTGGGCTTTGTTTATATTTTTGTAAGCTTTTTCGGTTTTTCCTTTAAGCACATATATATTACCTATACTATCCAATGATGAAGCTATTCCTGGTTTATCCCCTATCTCTTTATTTATCTCCAGGCTTTTTTCGTGATTTTCTAGTGCCTTCTCGATCTTCCCTAAATTTCGATAGATCAATCCTATGTTATTCAGCATGTTGGATTTTCCTCTTTTATCACCGATCTTATCGAACACCTGCAAGCATTCAGTCATCAGTTCAAGCGCTTTTCTTGGCTTCCCCTTCAGGTATTCTATACTGCCCAGGTTGGCCAAAGAGCTGGCTTTATCTTTTTCATTTCCCACCATTTTATTCAATTCGAGGCTTCTCTCATAATATTCTGTAGCCTTATCCAGATCGCCCTGATTTAGATAGATGATACCGAGGTTGTTGATGGATTTGTACAATCCTTTCTGATTATCATCTTCTTTCCACATAGATATAGCTTTTTCCAATTGTTCTACAGCTTTTTCATGATCACCCAATCTTATCGACAAAGAGCCTAGGTTATGATAGCTCTGTGAGATCTCCTTGGTATTATCTAGTTTTTTACTGAGCTCTAGTTCTTCTTTGAAGATATTTTGTGCTTCTTCGTAGTCTCCTTTATAAATCAAACACCAACCCTTCACATTTAGCAATTTACAGATCTCAAGTGATTCATCATCCTTTAATGAGATGCCCTGATCGATGAACATCATGGCCTTATCGAACTCACCTTGATTCAACCATGAATCTCCGATCTTTCGATACATCTTTAGAGGGAAATTAGATTTCTTGATATCGTCTGTTTTATTGGAAAATTTGATCAAAGCTTCGTTGTAATGATTTCTACTTTCCTCAAATCGTCCTAATATGCTCTTTGCATCTGCCAATTTTTCGAGTATCTTGTAGACTTCTTTTCCATCTAATTCGTTATAACATTCTATAGATTTTTCATACATCTCGACTGCATCTTCGTAAGCATACATGCCTTCAGCGTGTTCCCCAGCTTTGAAGTAATACTCGGCAGCCTGTTCGTACTTATTACTCTCATTGAAGTGGTGAGCAAGATCAGAAAAGTAATTTTCTAATTTATTTTCGTAGAGTTCTAATATATTATTAGCCACGATCTTGTGAAGTTCTCTTCTTTTGATCAACGGGATATTATCGTAAGCGGCTTTATGAGTCAAAGAATGTGAGAAACGATATTTATTTTCGCTTGGATTCTCTATCCAGGTATTCGTTTCTAATAAATTATCTATGCAGTCATAGGCCTCCATTTTATCGAGGTTTAGAACATTTAATAATAATTCCAATTTTATTTCCTCACCGATTACAGAACCAATCTGCAGTACTTTTTTTGTATCTCTATCGAATTTATAGAACCTCTTTTCCATAATATTAGTTACCACTTTGGGTATTTTTATCTCATCTTTTTGGTCGGGATAACGGTTCTTGATGGGATCCACAACTTCATCCTCTATTAGCTGTTTGATGCTCTCCTTAATAAAGAGAGGATTTCCTTCTGAGACTTCGTGGATCATCTCGATAAAGGATTCCGGAACGTTGTTTTCTTTTAATAATTTCTTGACGGCTTCTAAGGTTTCTTTCCAACTTAATGGATCCAGCTCTATCTCTTTGAAATTATCTAATCTATCGATCCTGTACTGTATTTCTTTCAATCCTTCATTTTCCTCAAAATAATGTGGTCTCATGGCACTGATCAATAGAACAGGACTATTATCGAGGTTATCAGTGAGATAGTGCATGAGATGAGTAGAAGCTCTATCTGCCCATTGGAGATCATCGATAAATATTATGATCGGGTCTTCTGATGATATATCTTTAATTGATTTTGTTGTTTCATAGAAGGTTGCCCTCAGTTGATTATTAAGAGATTCCTGATCATCTATACTGGGACCATTGATCTCGAGTATATTTCCCATATTTGATCGGTCGATTTTAGGATTTTCTGAAAGATCCTCGAACACATCTTTAAATGGTAGATAAGGGTCAGAGGATTCGAAGAAGGCTCTTCCTGATGCAAAGATATAATCTTTTTTCTGGGCAAATTTTTTTACTTCGTTGACAAGACTAGTTTTTCCGATCCCAGCTTCTCCCTTGATGAATATTGTCTGTGAACCTTCTTCCTTTACTTTATCAACTATATTTTTTAATTCATTCAATTCATTTTTCCTACCAACGAAAAAATCTTCTGATGGTATGTCCTTTTTTTCTAAATTTAATGTATCGTCTTCTAGATTGGATAAAGCTTTTAATAGAGGGTCTCGACCGTTTATGTATTCTGAGATATCTTTCAATGTTATGGTCTTTCTTTCATCTTCCAAGACGATTTCTATACTTTTTTCTCTCAATTTATTGCGAGTTTTTTCCTCCACCTTTTTACCTTCTGGTGTGAGGAAGTATACTTTCCTTTTCCTGTCCATCCCCTTCACTCGATTAATCTTTTCAAAGAGTAAGCCTTCGGCCACCAATTTTACTATCTCCTGGCTTAGATGAGGTCTGCTTGCGTTGATCGATTCAGCTATGCCAGGCTGACAGATCTTGTAAGGCATCGCCCTTTTGGTCCTATAACTCTCATAGTTGCTCAGGTGTAAAAGAATTCTATCCCTAACCTTACTGGTGTCCATTCAAAATTCCAATCTATAATTTCTTACTTAAAATTTCTGTAGGATTTTCATTATGAACGTTAATCAATATAATTCGTGTTTCCATGGAAGATCTTTGAAGAAATCCACATCCTCGATCTCATCAGTATCTTGTGGTTCTGCTTTTTCTTCCAATATCTTAGCCTCAAAAAGCAGATACCATCTTTCCAGTAATTCGTTCTTGAATTTGATCTGTAATCTTCTGATCTCTTTGAACGATGTTATCTCGATCTGAAAGCCGGTCTCTTCATATGCTTCTCTCTTCACACCTTCATCGAAATCTTCTTCTTTCCATACTCTGCCCTGAGGGAGAACATATTTTTGTCCACCAGAATGCTTGACTCCGGCTATTTTATCACCTTTGATTATCTTTATAACAGCCTCGCCTTTACACTCCGGATAATCGTTTTCATATTCGATATCATCGAGATGGACTAATCTCTCTGTCAGAACAGGGGGACCATATTCATCCATGAGTTTTGATATCTCTTCATTTGAAGGTTTTTCTGTAATCATCATAATCCTAATTTATCTTCTATATCCTGAAGTGCATGCAAAGACAGTTCTAAAAATTCATCTCTCTCCAGGCCTATCTTTTCACAATAAAGAATTCTATCCCTGTCTATATTCTTTGCAAAGGAACTGTCGTCAAATTTTTTCTCCACAGATTCAGGTCTAGCTTCTTCCAACTTACTGTTCGGCATCACGAGTGCCGTAGCAACGATCAATCCAGAAACGGCATCAGCTGCTATGAGCGCATTTTCCATATCATTCTCTGGCTCGACTCCAGTATGCTTATGATTATGTGATTTTATTGCCCTGATAACATCATCTGGTACCATCCCTTCGACCATCTCAGCAGATTTTAATGCATGTATTTCAGGATTATCTTTGGTCTCTTCATAATCTAAGTCATGGATCAAACCGAGTATCTCCCACTTATCTTCATCTTTATCCAATTCTTCCGCTAATTTTTTCATTATCTGTCCTACTGCCCACGTATGCTTTTTCAGATTCTCCGTATCGATATTTTCATCTATCATCGCTAAGGCTTTTTCTTTAGATATCAATATACCACCTTTTTAACCTATTATAAAATCTGTATGTAAAATGTTTTGTTCTGAAAAAGGTGACAATTTATAAAATTCAGAAAGATTTTATGATAAAGATGATATACTACTATCGAGATATAGTATTTCAGGTGATTAAATGTACTTAGGAGGTCAACCAATATTCATACTCAGTGAAGGGACTCGAAGGTCGAGAGGTGAAGATGCACAAAAAGGCAATATAGCGGCTGCTGAGGCAATAGCCGATGCAGTGAGATCGACTTTAGGACCTAAGGGGATGGACAAGATGCTGGTGGATAGTTCTGGTGATGTTGTCATAACAAACGATGGTGTAACTATCCTGAAAGAGATAGACATAGAGCATCCGGCAGCAAAGATGATGGTAGAAGTGGCTGAAACTCAAGATGAAGAATGTGGTGATGGAACGACTTCAGCAGTAATATTAGGGGGTGAATTGCTCAAGAATGCTGAAGATTTACTCGGAAAATTACATCCTTCGACGATAGCTAATGGTTATAGGATAGCTTCACAAAAGGCATCAGAGATCCTAGATGAATTAAAGATGGATATAGATATCGAGGATGAAGAAACACTCTTGAATATAGCTGAAACAGCGATGACAGGGAAATCCGTGGAAGTAAATAAGGAACATCTAGCAAAGATTACAGTTGATGCAGTAAAACACATAGTCGAGGGGAAGGAAGGAAATTACAAAGCAAACATAGAGAACATAAAGATCGAGAAGAAAGCTGGAGCTAATGTGGATAAAACAGAATTGATAAAGGGGATAATCCTGGGAAAAGAACGTCTTCATGAAGGGATGCCAAAGGAAGTAAAAGATGCTAAAATAGCACTGTTAAATACGGATATAGAAGTTAAGAAAACGGAAGTCAAGGCATCTATAGAGATAACGAGCCCAGAACAGCTACAGCAGTTCATCGATGAAGAGGAGTCCAGTTTGAAAAAGATGATAAAACAGATAAAAGATACTGGAGCCAATGTAGTGTTGACACAGAAAGATATCGGCGACTTGGCACAGCATTTTCTTGCAAAGGAAGGCATCCTTGCTATAGATAGTATCAGTAAGAAGGATCTGAAAAAATTATCCAAAGCGACTGGAGCGAATATCGTTAACGATCTAAAGGGAATATCAAAAGATGATCTAGGAACAGCTGATATAGTCCATGAGAAGATTATATCGGGATCTCATATGACCTTTATCGAGGGTACTAAAGAAAGTAAGGCAGTTTCGTTGCTTTTAAGAGGTGGTACTGAACACATAGTGGATGAGATAGAAAGAGCGATCAACGATGGTTTGAAGGTAGTTTCTCTAGCTATAGAAGATTCCGCCATATTGCCTGGTGGAGGGGCTACAGATGTTGAGATATCCAACAGATTAAAGGATTATGCAGGCACAGTAAAGGGCCGAGAACAGATAGCTATACAGGTCTTTGCAGACAGCATAACAATAATTCCGAAAACTATCGCTAGAAATGCGGGATTAGATGCAATCGATATACTGATGAATCTTAATACTGCTCATGAAAAAGAGGGCCTGAAGAAACACGGTGTTGATCTTGAAACCGGTGAAATCAAAGATATGATAGAATTAGGTGTAATAGAACCATTTAGGGTGAAGAATCAAGCGATAAAATCGGCTGCTGAAGCAGCTAACATGATATTGAGGATCGATGATATCGTGGCTTCAAAAGGATTCGTAGAGAAGATGGAAGAAGAATAGTAAATCTCTTCAATCTTCTTTTTTGATTTTATTAAATCATGTGATCGAAAAACCTAAAACTATAATACATCGTTATATTTACATAAAATAAGAGGTGGAAAAAAAATGGATAAATACAGATGCACGGTTTGTGGTTATATTTACGATCCAGAAGAAGGCGATCCTACACAGGATATTGAACCCGGTACTCCATTCGAAGAATTACCGGACGATTGGGTCTGTCCAGTTTGTGGCGCAGCTAAAGATCAATTCGAGAAGGTGGAATAACCATGGCTGTTCGTGAGGTAGCAGAGGACATATACGAGGTGGGAGCAGCACATTTTGACAGGGAGCTTTTCGATGAATTGATCCCGTTACCAGATGGAACTAGTTACAATTCATATATAATCCAAGCTAGCGATAAAACTGTTCTTTTAGATACTGTCGATCCAGAAAAAACAGAAAGGCTCTTCGAGAACTTGGAGAATCTAGGGATAGACAAGATAGATTATTTAGTTTCTCACCATGCGGAGCAGGATCATTCAGGCAGCATACCCGATGTTTTAGAAAAGTATCCTGAAGCAAAGGTTGTGACCAATTCAAAATGTAAGGGCATGTTGATAGATCATCTATCTGTTCCTGAAGAGAAATTTAAAGTGATCGAGGATGGTGAAGAACTATCGTTAGGTGATAGGACGTTAAAATTTATGGACATGCCGTGGGTTCACTGGCCAGAGACCATGGTCAGTTATTTGAAAGAAGATAACATATTGTTCACATGTGATTTCTTTGGATCCCATCTTGCTACCAGTGACCTTTTTGTTGAAGATGAGAGAAAGGTCTACCTATCAGCTAAGCGTTACTACGCTGAGATCATGATGCCTTTCAGAACCTCTATAAAAGGACATCTTGAAAGATTAGAGGATTATGAAATAGATATAATCGCTCCAAGTCATGGTCCTATATATGACAATCCAGATTTCATCTTAAACGCTTACAGGGAATGGGTGTCTGATGCTGCTGAGAACGAAGTTGTGGTGCCATATGTATCGATGCACGGAAGTACTGATGATATGATAGAACATTTTGTCAATTATCTAGTGAGTAAAGGTATGAAAGTCAAACCATTCAATCTAACAACAACAGACCTTGGAGAGCTGGCTATGTCCCTAGTCGATGCAGCGACGGTAGTGATAGGCACACCGACTGTTTTAGTTGGACCACATCCTCAGGCAGTATACGCGACTTATCTCGCCAACGCATTGAGGCCTAAGATGAAATTTGCATCGATAATTGGATCGTATGGATGGGGCGGAAGGATGCCCGATATGATAAAGGATTTACTTTCTAATTTCAACGGTGAATTCATCGATCCAGTGATAGTGAAGGGACATGCAACAGATGAAGATATAGAAGACATCGAAGAATTAGCTGATAAGATAATAAAGAAACATGAGGGATCTGATGAGGTAGTGTCTTAGATAAAAAACCAGGCTTAGAAAGAACCCTGTTCTTTACGTTACTTTTTTATATATTAATTTAGTTACTTTTCTATGGAAGGGCTAAGAATAACAGGACAAACTCTATTCTCAGACCAGGATATTGAGACGATAAAAAGAGAGATAGCATCTACATTATCTTCAGAAGGAGCTGAAGCGGTGGCATGGGAAAGAACGATCACTGGAGAAAGTACATTGAATACATATGAAATAAATCTATTTCCAGGAGATAAAGGAAGTAGGATAGAAGTCAATTATGGTATGTCGACTTTAGGTGTGATATTGACATTGATATTTCTGGTACTTGGTGGAATAATAGGCGTGATAATCTTACTTCTATGGTATTTGAAGATGGATGATATTAAAAGTTCATTGAAACATGCATTCCCTGGTTATATGCCTCCACCACAACAACAGCAGCAACAATATGGTGCTGGACCAGCTAATGAATACAACAATCCACCACCACCTCAGGAACAGCAGCAAGGACAAGCTCCACCACAGACACAACAATCGCAAGAGCAACAAGAGGAACCTGAGAAGAAAGAATGGAATGAGTGAATCAAAAACCATTCTCTATTTTTTAATACTTTTTTATTTTTCTGGATCAGTTATACTCTAATTTTTAAATAATGGTAGAGTTTTACTAGCTTTGACTATGAAGATATACATCACTAGACACGGCCAAACTGTGTGGAATCTAGAGAAGAGATTGCAGGGATGGAAGGATGCACCGTTAACGGACCTGGGAAAGAGACAAGCCAAGGCTTTAGGCAAAAGGATACGAGAGATCGATTTTGATAAGATCTACTGCAGTCCACTCGGTAGAACCAGGAAAACCGCTGAGATAGCATTAGATGGTGAAGAAGATGCGACGATCATATTTGACGAAAGATTGAAAGAGATCAATATGGGTGAATGGGAAGGTATGAAAGCAGAGTCTGTGAAAGAAAAGTATCCAGAATATTACGATATTTTTTGGAATTCACCGGATAAGTACGAACCCAAAACTGGTGAGAGTTATGATGATATAAAGGATAGAGTATTAGATGCTTTGGAAGATATAGTTGAAGATAATTCTGATGAAACGATTTTGATAATAACTCACGGATGTGCCAGCAGAGTCATGCTATCTTATTTTGAAGGAAGACCTTTGAGTGAATTATGGGAAACACCCACCCTTAAAGAAACGAACCTTAGTTTGATCGATGTAGATGAAGAAGGGAGTAAAATATTGATGTATGGAGATACTTCACATCTTGAAGGTATAGAATCAGAGAAAAATTGATATATCTATTATTCCAGATATGATCATTAAGATTATTATCACAGGTTGATGAAGGAGATAAATTAAAAGGGAGTTTCGACCTAGAAAAGAGAAGAATTTGATGGGAGCGATATCGCCTAATTCTGGTACATCGAATCTTCTTTCATGTTCAGGATACAGTAAATTTCCAGCGAATATCCCGAAAAGTATCAATCCAAACCAGGGTAAGATAGGAAAATAATCAACAGTATAAAACGATCCAGGCTGAAGACCTATCCACATCAACAAACTTGTGTTCACTGTAAATGATTCTATGTAGAATCCTGTGATAACTATCAACGAGCCTATGACTAGATTGATTGTTTTATGTTTGATAAATGGAACTGCAAGAATTATGGATAGACCTATGAAATGAAGGATTCCGAACCGCACATAAGCATCTCTTAAAAATATAAAAGTGATAACAGTGATCAACATGCCCCAAAAAAATATCTTCCCCCCTCTCAATAAGTATTTAATCCAAATACCTCTTTTATTTTTAAACCGTTTTGTCTTTGAGTAACTCAGTGTCAACGATACCCCTACAAGAAATATGAATATCGTGGCAGTCGATCTTGCTAGAAACCACCAATGAGTGGAATCGATATCTACGTTAGCAACATCGAAATAATAAAGATTAAAAACTGAATGGAAAGCGATCATCATTATTATCGCTATACCACGTAAAAAATCGATTTCCCAGAATCTTTTTTGAAACCTATCTTCTGAGTCATTCATCATTACTGTCAATTATGTCGAGTGATTTAATAGCTTTGAATATGAGGATCAATCTTCTTTGATCTCACCAAAGCTAACGATATCTTTTAACTCTGGAAAAGAAATCCTTTCTTCAATTATCAGGTCCCTCTCTTCCATCAGATCAAAAAATCTTTCTTCTTCTGGAATCCTTTCCTTATAGAAACCCTCTGCATTTCTTTCTCCATCTTCTTCATAAACGATGTAGAAAGTGTTCGGACGTTTTTCGATGTTCATGTATATGTTTTCTATATCATCTATATCTATCCAGATCTTGTACTTATCCTGATTTGGGTTATACTTGGTGATCTTGTCCCCCTCGATCTTCAGTTCATCGGTCAATGAATAGTATAAAGATAGATTTTTTATTATCAGATAGATTAAAAGTGTACCGTGGAACCCAATAACGACCATAAGAATTATCCTATATGTCCAATCGATGTTAATAAAATAAGCTACAGCAAAGAGTATAGCTACCATGAACAGACCGAATTGGTATTTTTTCATACGAGATTTTCTTTTATCTTTCTCTTTTTTGAGGAGTTCTTCGTATTTTTCTTTCGAGATTCCCATGGATTTTCATTTATGTTATATTCTAACTATATTTACTTTTATTCATTATCTGACAGTTTTTTACCCATCACTATAGCATCTTCATCGTTATCGTAATATTCATTTATCACGTATAATTCTTCAAAATCCAACTCTTTGTAGAACTTTTGTGCACTTTCGTTACTTACTCTGACTGTAAGGACGATATATTCTGTCGATAACTTTTCGATGGTTTTATCGATAAGTCTCTTTCCCACACCTTTCCTTCGAAAAGAAGTATCAACCGCTATGGATATTATAATCCCTTCATTTTCTCTAACATCGCTGATTATGTATCCGATGATATCATCTTCGTTCTCGGCTAGTAGGAACAGATCACTATCTAGATATTCTTGAAACACATATTCTGGATAAGGATGTTCAAAAGAATCATATTCTATCTCTAATATCCGTTCTATATCCTTGACCGAACAAGTTCTTATATTTATACCAGTGCACATCTTCTGAACGTTATATTTTCCAAATCATATTTACTATTGTCGCTAACATAAATGTTAAAAGTGATATTATTGATTAGGTTAGTGAAGGGTAGATAGAATGTTTGCAAAAGAACCCATAGATTTGGATAAGATAAGTAAGGAATTTACAGATAGAGAGATTTTACGCTTCGCACTGGCAGCTGAACTGGACGCGATAAACTTCTATGAGCAGATGGCTGAGTATACAGATGATGACCTATTGAAAGAGGTATTATTAGACGTTGCAGCTGAGGAAAAAGAGCATGTCGGCGAGTTCCAGACATTGCTACTGAGATTTGATAAACAGCAGGTTGATGAAATGGAAGAGGGTAAGGAAGAAGTAGAAGAGATGATGAAAGAATAGTTTCCTAAACTATTTTTCGTTTTATTTATCTAAAGGTGACTAAGATGACAGATTTTATGGAATTATACAGATGCAATATCTGTGGTAACATTGTCGAGGTGGTTCATACCGGGAGAGGTGAACTGATATGCTGTGGGGAGCCTATGGAACTTTTGAGAGAGAAGACAAAAGAGGATGAAGGGGAAGAAAAGCATGTTCCAGTTATAGAAAAAACAGATCGAGGTATCAAAGTAAAAGTGGGTGCCAATCCACATCCGATGGTGGAAGACCATTATATCGAATGGATCGAGATCAGACGTGGAGATGAATGGGATAGGATATTTTTAACTGCCGGACAGATCCCTGAAGCCGTATTTTCTGGAGAAGTAGAAGATGTGAAAGCAAGGATATACTGTAATGTCCATGGTCTCTGGACAAATGAGTAAGTGACATCCTCACCTCCCTAAAGGAAGGTGCTTCTGACCAAAGCTACTGAGGTT
>CAYSTL010000017.1:0-19502 GCA_964433785.1 uncultured Thermoplasmata archaeon | reverse complement strand
TCACAATAGAAAAACACGGTCTCCATAAACGGATAGCATTAGTTATGTTGAAACGGTTCGGTGAAACACCGAAAACATTCGTTCTTGGTGTTATCGTAACAGGTTCATTGCTTTCCATGACGATGCCTGCACACGGTGTAGCAGCATTATTCATCCCTGTATTATTGGGTATATATTCAGCATATAAGGAAGAGAATCTTAATGAAGAATTCGTCAAGGCCAGCCTGCTTGGTCTGTCTTTCGGAACGAGCGTAGGCAGTATGGGGACCCTTTTAGGTGGTGCAAGAAATCCATTAGCGATCAGTATATATTACGATCAAACTGGAAATATGATCTCATTTTTGGAGTGGTTCGTAGCCGCTATACCCGTAGTAATATTCATGACTTTTATGGTTTACTTTATACTTTCAAAATATTTCGATGTTAAAGATGTTGACATGGATATCATCCAATCCGAAATTAATGAGGAAGTCGAGGAGATGGGTTCTTTATCGATGGGTGAAGCAAAAGCCTTAGGATTCTTAATATCAGCCTTTATTCTGTGGGTAACTATAGGACAGATAATCGGTATGGGAGTAGTTGCAGTGTTAGTTTCTGCTTTCATCGGTATATCTGGTACGATCTCCTGGGATGATATGGCAAAAAGACTTCCCTGGGGTACTATCTTCCTATACGGCGGTGCAATATCCTTAGCATTTATACTTGGTGAATCCGGGACCTTACAATTCATAGGTTCCTCAGTGGTCAATTTTGTTGGAGATAGCCCATTTTTAGCGTTGGCGATGTTCGCTGTTATAACCGCGTTCCTTTCGAACATCATGAGTAACTCAGCGACCACTGCTGTTATATTACCGATCGCTCTATCGGTGATGTTAGGTATCGGGTTCCCAGCGGTAGTACCTGTGTTCTTAGTAGCACTTCCTAGTGCATTTGCGTTCATGTTCGTGGTCGGTACTCCGAGTGCGGCTCTTGTATATTCAACCGGCCATCTTGATCAAACTGACTTTCTTATCCCAGGTTTCATATTGAATATAATAGGATTGGCTAGTTTCTTGACAATCGGATTAGGTTGGTGGAAAATACTCGGTTACTGGTAGATAATATGGTGGAAAATATAGAAAAAAATAGCAAGATTAAGGCATTAGATGTAGGACGTGGGGAGAAACTTCTCATAGCATGCTATAAAAAAACATATACTGGGGAGTCATTACAGATCATCAAAAATACTATCGAACGGGAAGCACCTTCAAAGATAATAGTTTTAAAAGTTATAGAGGAGCCAGAGGTCTCTAAAAAGGTAAAATCTAGAGTTGGTATTGAGGCAAAAGAAGATTTTTTAGAGTCCGTGATCGATGAAAAAAAGAATAAGTTAGATGAAATTTCAGAGGAAGTTCTATCGATCACTGATAAAGCTGATGTACCGGTTCAAGTCCATTTAAGGAAATCAAAAGTAATATCAAACAAAGTTCTCTCTGAGTTCAAAATGCGTGATGGAGATCATCTGATAATCCCAAATACTGAGAAGGGACCTTTCCAAAGACTGATCGAAGGAAGTACGAAGGAAAAGATAAAAGATGAGGTTGGGATGAAAAGAATCACAATTTTGGACTGAAAAATTCCGAAAAGGTTTTATTCTTTTAAACATCAACTAACCTTGATGAGCATAGTTAGACTTGGAGAGGTACATCTGGATTGGTGTGATGAATGTAATCTACCTATCGTAGAGGAAGGTAGGTGTGGGATATGTGGAAATGAATCTAGAGATGTTGATATAACACCGCCAGGTGATGTAAGACCCGCTTTTGAAAAAGATATCGAATCTATCAGAGAAACGATCGATAGACAATGGGGAGAAGGTTATTCCTACGAGATAATACCAGAAGATAAGGTTGTTGTTTTGAACGGCATACCTTATCTCGATAAGATGGACGAGGTTATAGTAGATGGTCAGGTTGTTGGGACTTTTCGATATAACGTAAAGAAAAAAACTGAAGGTAGATATCCCCATGAGTTCATAATCAGACCTTGGGATGGGTTAGAAAAACCAGAAAAGTGTTACGTTGTAATCGATGATGGTGCTGTCGAACCTATTTCTGAAGGGGCGAGTGTTCTAGCACCAGGTATAGTTGATGGAGATGAAGATATCGAAGAGAATGATGAAATTATAGTTATAGATAGAGCAGGGAACGTTATCTGTTCCGGCTCTTCTCATCATGATGGTATCGATCTGATCGAAAATAGATCAGGTAGGGGAGTAAAGAACAGGTGGAGAACTTCGAAATCTGATTACAGACCAGTAGATGATAAAAATGATTGGGACGATGTTTTAAAAGCGAATGAAAATATATTGGATGAAAGGATTGAAGAATCTATCGAATTTATAAAAGAAAAAGTCGATGAATATGGTCGGGAAGTAGTTGTAGCCTACAGTGGGGGAAAAGACTCACTTGCCACACTTCATCTTGTGATGGAAGCAGGTTTTGATCCAAGTTTGCTTTTTATCGATACGGGTATCGAATTACCAGAAACTATCGAAAATGTAAAGAAGATATCGGATAAGCATGATCTTGAACTTAAGATGAGAAAAGCTCACAGTGGATACTGGTCGAATCTAGATCATTTTGGACCTTCGGCTAGAGATCACCGGTGGTGCTGTAAAACATGTAAATTGGGACCAACAGCTAGACTTATCGACGAAGAATTCGATGAAGGCATCCTTTCTTTCATAGGTCAAAGAAGGTACGAATCTACACAGAGGATGAATCAAGGTGATACCTGGAACAATCCATGGGTACCGGGCCAGAGAGGCGCGTCTCCTATACAGGATTGGACAGCCCTACACGTTTGGCTGTATCTATTCAGACGCGATGCTGAGTGGAATCCATGGTATGAAGAAGGATTTGAGAGGATAGGTTGCTGGGTATGTCCTGCATCTGATCTGGCAGAACTGGATAAACTCAAAGATGATTTCGAAGAGTATCATAGGTTAGAAGAAGTGCTCAAGGATTATGCGGAAGCAAATGATCTTCCAGATGAATGGATAGAACTGGGACTTTGGAGATGGAAGGAAATACCGAATAATGTACATGATATCTTGGATAAAGAGATATTAGATAAGATAACAGAAAAAACTGAAGGAGTGACTACGAAACCTTCCAAAAACGATATGCTTGAAGATGAACGTACTAGAAATTTGATAAACATCCTTGGAGATATGGAAGAATCTTCTGTTGGATTACTGGAGTACAGTGATGTTGAGGATATATACAGGAAAGCTAAAGATTGTGTTGAATGCGGTATCTGCGTAGCAAGATGTGAACAGGATGCGTTGTACTTTGACGGAGGTGTAAAACTGAACGAAGAAAAGTGTATACACTGCAGAGAATGTTTAGGAAAATGTCCCGTAGTTGATTTTGACCATCGTTAGTTTTGCTTATCATATTCTTTAAAGATATCCAAGATGACCTCTGAAGGAGCATCGGTTTTGATACCTGTTGGTGAAAAATGGGTCCCTGAGCTTTTATAGCCTCTATTCTCGATCATCTCAAGTATATCTGACATCTTAGGTGGAGCAGTTTTAAGGAATTTACCGATGGTGTTCGTATCATAGAAAAATGGAGGATATCCGTATTCTTCTCTCCAATAAGATAATAATTTATCATCTAGATCTCCTAAGGTGTCCATATTATCGATGATCTTTTCATCAAATAATCTTCCAGACCACAACGGCCCAACATCATCTCCTCTCTCCCAATCATAATCATGGAATTTGTAAGTCTTGAGCTTATTCAGACTTTTATTCGCTCTTTTAGCCCCGTTAGTTATCTTAAGATATGTCCTAAAATAATGCCCATCGTAGTATGAAAGAAGAGGAGTTATACCCCTGTCGTACCTTGCTACTTCTCTAGCACAATATCCCATCAGAATCCTCAAACCGTTCTCATGTCTGCACCAGTTATTCTTCGGCCAGGCGGAATATTTTCTCCTACAAACCTTGGGATAGGTACCGCATAAGACAGCTGTATCAGTTGCGGTCACAGCTATAATCCCTTTATCTCTTACATACTTAGCAGCGAATGGAAAGAAATATACAGGACTACCAAAAGGATCTAAATCGATATAATCATACTCATAACGATTTTCGAGAAGGTGTTTTTCTACAGAATCATTTGTAATTTTAACATCAAGACCAAGATGACCAGCATTCTTTTTTATCAAGTTCACTGCATTTTCAGATACATCGTTCAGTACAACATCAGTATTATGTATCTCATTAGCGATTCTCAAGCCTCGAATACCGCTTGCTGACATACCGTCTAAAACTTTGATGTCATCTTTATCCCAAGCTTGCAGGAAAGAGATCGATATATCCCTGTTCAGTTCCATCGAAGGATTATAGAAAACGGTCTGATCCGAACTCTTAGGTCCAGCACCCTTTTCGTGTTTAGGTACAAAGATCTTAGTTTTTCCTTCCTTTATCTTCTCTAATTCAACATCTTCAAAGTTCATAAAAAATAGAGATTATATTTAATTCAATTCTTCATCGATCAGATCGACTACCTTGTATGGAAGTAAATCTTTGTTCACATCGGTAAGTTCAAGCATCCTAACGTCATCCCTTCGTCTGATATCCTGTAATAATGGATTTCTAGATTTCTTCTGGAATGTCAATATCATGGGTTTATCGACTTCCATAGCAGCTTTGACAGTTTTGTTGAATTTTTCACTCTTGACCTGCATCTTACCGATCTCATCTACCAGGATGACATCGTTGTTCTCTGCGGCCTTCCTGATAGATTTCACACCGACCTCGTTCAAAGTATCTAGATCGACACCATAACCATTCACTTCTTCAGGTAGATCAAGAGAGATATGAGCAAATACGGCTTTTTCCTTGCTCTGCCAATCCATCACCTGATACCCCACTCTTCTATTGTTCTCCATTATTGGATCTGTGACCATACCCCCAACGGAGATCTCTTTCTCCTTCAGCATCTCGATAATCCTTTTTAAAGTATCTGTTTTCTCAATACCAAAAGGACCACTAATACCAATTTTAAGACTCTTAACCATCTTATCTTATCCTTTTACTATGATAATGCAAAACAACTTAAAATATTTGTTGTTAGTTTCTTCTTAATCATCTAAATTCCTTTAGATACATCAACGGGTATTGCAGTTCATCGATGTATTTCATCTCTCCAATGGCTTCTATACCATCATATTCTACGACTATCTCAGCTTCCAGCATATCTTCCTGAAGGGTTTTATAATCAAAAGGACCCATCTTAGAATCATCATTACCTTCAGGGTTAATAGTAACTGATGCTGATTTAACGAAAGCCTGACTTTCGGTTGTTTTCTCCATAGCATCTTCTAGCACATGAATATTTTTACTGCTTACCGGTGATCCTATGAATTGATGGAAAAGGGCTCCTAATTTTATCCCCAGTTCAAAAGCTGTTCTTTCCTTATCGGTACAGTCGAAGTATCTATCTGCTTCCTTTATTTTCTCATTTGCTTCTTCACTCATCTTTTTTCACCAACAGTGGACCTATAAACACATACAATAGGCTCAATATGAGAGGTATTACTAATATATATGCACTCATGATCTTGGAATAGTTTGAGAGCATAAATCCTATTATGGATAATAAAACTACAAAGAGACTTGTTACTACCCATTTATTATTACGTAATTTAGGATACTTGATTTTGCAATAAAGGAAAAACGAAAACACGAATAAAGCTATCAATACGACGTAGGGTCTTGATCCGAAGATATCCCCCCATCCAAAAAGATATGATGAAATTATTATCAAGATCGCCACCAGTGGAGTAGGTATACCAGTGTACTCGAAATCTTCTGAATTCAGGTCTGCAAATCTAGAAAGACGTAGTGTCCCGAAGAAAACTATCACTGAAGGGATGATAGTAGCTAGTGCATTGATAGGATGCTCCCAGGCTCTTCCTAAACTCATATCGTAAAATGTTGTATAAAGAAGTAAAGCGGGTGCAAAGCAGAATGAAAGCATATCTGAGAAAACATCCAGATATGCTCCTAACTCATGTTCGATTTTCAGCTTTCTAGCCACCCAACCGTCGGCACCATCTAAAATCGCACATATCAGGATCAAGATAGAGGCGATCCTCAGCAGACCATCTATGATATATGTTATCGCTAAAAAGCCTAATAGGGCGTTTGAAAGAGTGATAAAGTCTGCATAACTCAATTTGGTATCCTCAATCATGCCACTCACCGATCTTCTGTCCAGCCTTTACTTTATCATCTTTTTCGACCAGGATTTTCGAATTATCTGGTAGGCTCAGTTCAACTCTGGATCCAAAGCGTATCAGGCCTATTTTATCACCTTTTTCAATCATATCATCTTTCTTCACATATGGTACGATCCTTCTTGCAAATATTCCTGTGATCTGGAGTATATCTATATTTCCGTTATCGGTTGATAGTATGATTTTATTTTTCTCATTGTTCTTGCTCTTCTCTGTATAAGCTGGATGATGAGATCCGTAATAATGTTTATTTTTAAGGATCTTACCCGAGCATGGAGTTCTGTTCACATGAACATCAAATATACTCATGAATATTGCGATCTTTTTTTCTTCTTTATCAACATGTACTATTTTTCCATCGGCTGGAGATATTATACCGTCTTCGATCTTTCTATCTGGGTCTCTAAAAAAATATAGACTGAAGACGGGTAATAACAGGAGTATAAGGGAGATAAAAAAAAGCTCTGAATATAATATAGAAAATATTAAGGATAATATAAATGGAACAGAGGCGAGTATTATAGGTTTTAAACCTCCTTTAGCAAACATAAAAATGAAAAGTAAATAGGGGTAATTGGTTTTTTCGTTTTTTTAAGGTGAATTTTAGAATTTATTGTACCATATCTATTCCGCCAGTAGTGGATTCTCCAATAACCTGATCAGCAAAATGATCGCTATCAGAATGAACGTTGGTGATGACCAAGAGTATCTTCATCTTGTTACCCATATCTTCATCTACGTTACAACCCCAAATTATCCTGGCATCTTGGCTTATCTTCTTATTTACCATATCAGCTGCTTTTTCTGCTTCAGAAACAGTCATGTCTGGACCGCCCATAACTCTGATCAGTGCACCTTTTGAATCGCTGGTATCAACATTCCCCAATAATGGCGAACCTAGTGCTTGTTCAACAGCTTCTTCAACACGGTTGTTAGGACTGTCTGATTCACCGATTCCGACCATTGCAAGTTCTCCGTCATCCATTATCGTTCTCATATCGTTATAGTCTATATTTACAAGACCAGGTTTAGTGATTATCTCTGTCATACCTTTGATAGATTCCATCAATATTTCATCTGCAACTTTGAAAGCTGCATTCAATGGTAAATCTGGAACCAAGTCCAGTAATCTGTCATTAGGTATTACAACAGTTGTATGACAATGTCTTTCCAATTTAGATAGCCCTCTCTTAGCGTTTCTCATCCTTTCTTTTCCTTCAGCTTCGAAAGGTAGGGTAACAACACCCATAACAAGAGCATCTTCCTCGTTAGCCATCTCAGCTACCACAGGTGCAGTACCAGTACCAGTACCTCCGCCCATTCCAGCTGTGATAAAAACGATATCTGAACCATCTATATGCTCTTCTAAGTCAGCTTTAGAATTTCTAGCACATTTTTCACCTTTTTCAGGTCTTGCTCCAGCACCTAATCCTCTTGTGATACTTTTACCGATAAGAACTTTTTTCTGTGCATGAGTATGGAGTAAGTGTTTCGCGTCTGTATTCAGAGCTATCAATTCGGCACCAGATAGGCCTTCTTGTGTCAACCTATCCAATGTATTACTGCCACCTCCTCCACAACCAAATATTTTGATCTTAACTTCTAATTGGTCAACTAGATTACGAAGTTCTTCATCTTCTGGAGCTTTCTCTAACTCTTCCTCATCAACATCATCGAGTGTTTTACCTTTAGGTTTTTCTTCACCTTTTTCGTGTCTATTTAATGCATCATTAACTATCGATTCCATGGAACATCCCATCCATTTATCGTCATACACAACATATGCAAACTATATAAGTATTGTTATTTTTCAGACGACAAATAGGGTCATTTTTCTATAAAAGTAGGTGTTCTGTCAGAATAATATATTTTCAAATTGTAGAATTATGACATTTGTCTGACAAAATACGAAAATTTTTATAAATTTATGTATGAACCAAAATACAAAATCTTTTTATCGATGTTAGATTTGTATTGAATCGATACTATGCCTAAGAGAAAGGTCGAGGATTTCAATATAGACGGAGATACAAAATTGAAAGAGTTAGTTGATCAGTATGAAGATTCAGGAGGCTTTGTTGCCAAAAAAGTGGGTATCGCAAACAAAGTTCTGGATAATATGTTCAAACCAGATTGTACTAATTTTCTTTCCTTTCCAGCATGTATCATATCAACAGGTACGAGAGGTATAATCAAGGATGTTGTAAAAAATGAACTGTTCGATGTGATAATAACAACTTGTGGTACTCTAGATCACGACCTGGCAAGAGTTTGGGATGATTACTATCACGGCAGTTTTAAAGCCAATGATAATGAGTTGCACAGACAGGGAGTTAACCGACTAGGTAATATATTCATCCCTAATTCGTCGTACGGAGAAGTGTTAGAGAGAGAGATGCAGCCGATAATAAAAGATATTGTTGAAGAATCTGGTCATACCTTCAGTACAAAAGAGATAATCTGGGAATTCGGAAAAAGGATAGATGATGAGGATTCAATACTATACTGGGCTGCTGAGAACGAGATCCCCATTTATGTTCCTGGAATAACCGATGGAGCCTTTGGATCGCAGCTTTGGATGTACTGGCAGAACGATAAAGATTTCAGTATAGATCTTATGAAAGATGAGCAGGAATTAGCTGACATAGTTTTCCCTGCAGATGAAACCGGTGCTTTGATGGTCGGTGGAGGTATATCCAAACATCACACGATATGGTGGAATCAGTTCAGAGATGGATTGGACCACGCTGTTTATGTTACTACAGCAGTAGAATATGATGGATCACTATCTGGGGCTAGAGTTAGAGAAGCAGTCTCTTGGGGTAAGGTGAGAGAAGAAGCAGATTACATCACTGTAGAAGGTGATGCAACCGTTCTGTTACCGTTGATGCTCGCACCATTTTTCTAAACTTTAGATAACGTTTTCGGAGATCTCTTCTCCCTTCATTATCCTTTCACAGTATTTACATCTAAGAGTGACAGGATCGTCTCCGATCACTTTGAACTTTGAAGGTATCGGTTCATTTTGATTGGTTATACAGGTTTTATTCTTACATTTAACGATCCCTTTAGCTATCTCTGGTAATCTCACCCTATGTTTCTCAACTACCTCATAATCTCTGATTATGTTGACTGTAGCTTCTGGTGAGATTAGTGATATCTTATCTAGATCCTCGTTATCGAGTTCCATATTTTCGACTTTCACGATATCCTTCTTGCCCATGTGACTGTTGACGTTCATGGCTATGCTCACGATCGAGTCTATTTCACTATCGATGAGATTTAGGATCTTCAAAACTTTGAGTGCTTGACCCTGTCTGATATGATCTATGACAGTCCCATTCTCTATCGGGGTGATCTTGATCTTTTTCTTTTTTTCTTCCTTCATATTTATTCCTCCAGTAGAAGTTTTAGTAAAGCCATCCTGACCGGAACACCGTTTGCAGCTTGTTCGAAGTACCTAGCGTGTTCGGTCTCATCGACCTCTGCAGATATTTCATCTACCCTTGGTAGCGGGTGCATAATCTTAAGATTTTCTTTTGCCTGGTTCAGCATTTCATCATTTACATTATATGTGCTTGCAACTTCTTGATAATCTTCATCGCTAGGGAACCTTTCTCTTTGTATCCTTGTCATGTATAATATATCTAGATCATCGATAACATCATCTAGATTCTCTGTCTCGTGGTATTCGATACCCTTTTCTTCCAGGTCGGTCTTTATCTCATCTGGGAGTTGAAGTGACTTTGGAGCTATGAAGGTCATCTCACTCTCATATTTGCTCAGAGCGTTTGTCAAAGAATGTACTGTTCTTCCATATTTTAGATCACCTGCTAAGCCGATATGGTTTCCTGAGATACTACCCATCTCTTTTCTGATCGTAAACAGATCTAGAAGAGTCTGAGTAGGGTGGTGTCCTGCACCATCTCCAGCGTTCAGTATCGGTTTACTTGAAAAATCGGCTGCAAGTTGAGCAGACCCTTCTTGAGGATGTCTCAAAACTATTATGTCAGCGTAACCTGCAGCCACCCTTATCGTATCAGCTAAAGTTTCGCCCTTCTTTACTGATGATGTACCGGCTCTCGCAAAACCGATACATTTTCCGTTCAATCTTTTCATAGCAGCTTCGAATGATAATCTGGTTCTAGTACTTGGTTCAAAGAATAGAGTAGCTAAGATTTTCCCCTCTAAATCATCGCTTTTTTCCTTTCCTTCAGCGATAGGTACCATTTCCTCAGCCAAATCTAATATAGGTTCAATATCATCAACTGATAATTCCTTTATCGAAACAATATGTTCTAAACCATTAGACATGCTTATCAAAAGGAAATACAATTAGCGAAATATATGATTTTGGATTCGAGGTATCAACGTAAAAATATTAAAAAATATTTTAAGTGTTCTAAAATTAAAATAATGGTTTTTGATTTTTAAAACCGACTTAAAGTAAACCGGCCTTCTGGAGAGTCATTATGTCTTCTGTACCAAGCTTCTCTCCTTTCTTGAATTTCTCGAACAGTTCTTCTGCTTTTTCTTTTGTCTCTGATTCTTCTTTTCTCTTCTTGGCCCTGCGTTCTTTCTTTCTGAGTCCTGATAGAATCTTACTGTAATCTTGGACTTCGTTCACAGCTTCGATATGTTTTTGATGATATTCATCAGCTTCGACCTTTGCTTCAACGAATTTTTCCTGTGCCTCATCGGCCTTCTTTCTTATCTCATCAGCTTTCTGGAAGTTCTCCAGCATTTGGTCATGTTTTTCCTGCGCCTTTTCTGCACTGTTTGAAACTTTCTCGTGATACTCTTCTGCTTTTTCTCTAGCTTCTTCTAGTTCTTCTTTTATCCTTTTGATGTCTTCGTTATTCTCGATAAGATTCCTTCGTTCCTCTAGCTCATTTTTTAGTTGTGAGATCTTATCTACTATTTCCCTCTCTTTTTCTGAAGAAAGTACACTAGTCATCTGCTTGTATTCTAGGTCATTTATCTGCTTCTTCAGGTTTTCTATAGATTCACCTTCATCGGGCAAGACTTCATTTTTCTTTTTCTCTAGTTGGTTTGTCAGTTTCTTGACTTTCTTGTTTAACTCGTTTCTCTTGTCTTTCCAATCTTTGACTTTTTCATTTAGCTCGTTCCTTTCTTCCTTGAGCTGATTTCCTTCTTCAATTAGTTCTTTGACTTCAGAGTTGAGTTCATCTCTTTTTTGAACCCATTTTTTAGCTTCCTGGTTCTTCTCATCCCTTAGTCTCTTGTATTTCTCTGCCCTAGAATTGGCGATTTCCTTTTTTTCTTCTAATTCTTCCAAAAGCTCAGACATTTTTTCAGCACTATCCAGTATTTCTTATTTATGGAAGTGATTTAATCAATATTCCACCCCTTTATAATACTTTCGCCTTTATTTGGGAGTGAATAATATTTATCTTTTTGAACCACTTCCAAGGTATTGTTCGCAACGATAGTTAGGTAGTATTTATGTTTTTATGATGATATCATAGAAGAGGGTGAAATAAGTTGAGAAAACATAAATAGCATTAATCTTTTCACCCCATTTAGCTGATAAAATGGGTAAAAATGGCTCAGAACTTGAAGAGGAACTTTCTTTTAGTCCAAAAAATATCTGGGAAGATATTGAGGAAGAAAAGATAGAGGAAATTTTTGATTTTTCTGATGATTATGCAGAGTACATTACAAAGTCAAAAACTGAAAGGATTTCGATCGATGAAGCAGAAAAAATACTGAAAGAGAAAGGCTACAAATCTATTGAAGAGTACGACTCACTGGAAGCAGGGGATAAAGTTTACATGATAAACAGAAACAAAAGTTTAGCCGCTGCAGTGATAGGCGAGAAAGATATCAAAGAAGGCTGTAATCTGGTCGCAAGTCATGTAGACGCTCCAAGATTAGACCTGAAAGTAAATCCACTTTATGAAGATAAGGAAGCTACCATTGCTCTATTTAAGACTCATTATTATGGTGGAGTTAAGAAATATCAATGGGTTAATACACCCTTAGCTATACATGGGAGAGTTATAAAAGAAGATGGAGAACCAGTAGATATTTCTATAGGTGAAGATCCAGATGACCCGATCCTGGTGGTCAGTGATCTATTACCTCACCTCGCAAAGAAGAAACAAGGCGATAGGAAGATGAAGGACGTTATAAAGGGAGAAGAATTGAATGTGATCTCAGGAAGTATACCTGAAGATGATGATGAGGCTGAAAATAAAGTTAAATTGAAAGTCCTAAATCTTCTCAATGATGAATATGGGATAAAAGAAGAAGACTTCATAAGTGCAGAATTAGAACTTGTACCAGCAGGTCCTGCAAAAGATGTTGGTTTCGATGAAAGCATGCTGGGAGCATACGGACAGGATGATAGAGTCTGTGCATATACTTCATTGAGAGCCTTGATGGATATAGAAAAACCAGAGAAAACATCATTGGTTGTATTATTCGATAAAGAGGAGATAGGAAGTGAAGGTAACACAGGTGCAAATTCAGAGTATTTGGAAACAGTTTATTCAAATCTACTACAAAAGCTTAAGGAAAATTATTCCATAAATGATCTCAGGATGGCCATAAACAATTCAAAAGCGATATCAGGAGATGTGGACCCTGCTGTAAATCCATCATTCAAAAGTGTCCATGATCTTAACAACGCAGCAAGACTCGGTAAAGGTATAGTGATCACAAAATTCACCGGTGCCGGTGGTAAATATTCTGCAAACGATGCACACGCTGAATACGTCGGACTAATCAGGAAGATAATGAACGACAATGATGTCCCATGGCAGATAGCTGAATTGGGAAAAGTCGACGAAGGCGGTGGAGGAACAGTAGCTAAATTCCTAGCAAATATGAACATGGAAGTGATCGATGCAGGAGTACCGATACTTGGTATGCATTCACCTTTCGAGATAACCTCAAAAGCAGACGTCTACTACACATACAAAGCTTACGAAGCATTCCTAAAGGATGCTTAAAAACCTTTTATCTCTTTTCTACTACTTTTATATCCCCTGGTGGGAGTATTTTTTGTATTTCATCGATAGGTACTTTAAAATGTTCTGACATCTCCTTAGCAAATTCGTTCACATCTTTTTTGCCTGGAATGAAGGTCACATACTTTTTGATGATTTCATCTTCCCTATCTTCTAAGCTGTAGGCTGGAGCACACATCACTTTCTTTTTTCCCTCATATTCTATCTCGACAAGAGCAGCTTTCAGTTTAAGATCGTCCATATAGTTCCTTTTCCCTCTGATCACGAAAGCTCCAGTTGGAAGGGATTCGCCGGCCTCTGCAGTTTTACTTACCTGGTTGGGCTTTACCCAATATGCTCTTCCTGCAGCTATCCCTCTTTTCCATTCTTTAGAATGAAGGACTGCATACTGACATGCTTCTTTAAGGGTGTGCTCTGATATATCTTCATCTTCTTTTTTCACTACAACGCTTGGGGCCCCACCTGCATCGGCATGAGCGTATCTATCATATTTTTCTAGGTATTTTTTGACGACCTCTTCATTGGTCTTTGCATCCTTTCCAGCTACAGCGATCTCCCCCTTACTAGTGATGAACCATTTGTATCTATCGAACCAGTATTTAGCAGTAGGTTTCTTTTTCTTTACAGTTTCTCTTCGTTTTTTACCTTTTTCTATCTCTTCTTTGGTATCTTGGATAGCCTTTTTAGCACCCTCTATCTTCCTTTTACATTTCTTACTTTTTTGGTAGTAATTTTGGGCGTTCTCATTCATGTCATCTCTAAAGTTAAGTTTAATGTTCATCGTGTACTCTTCACCGTCTTTCTCTCCGCTCAACTCCAGTATGATATATTCGTCCATATCGTTCAACTGAACGACAAAATCAAGGTCCTTTATTTTCTCAAAGATCTCTTCTCTCCTATCCTCTTCTCTAGCCTTATGGATCGCGTTCAATATTTCCTCACAGGTCTGATAATTTTGATAGATCAGTTCAGCCTTTATTTTGTTCTCCTTGACATCTTCTTTTAGGTCTTCGAGTGCTTTCTGCTGATGATCCAATTTTCTTTTCAATTTAGGTGGAATCCCTTCTTCTTCCTCTGTTTTTTCTTCACGGAATGACAGGTCTAATGCTTCATTGTAAGTATCAGTTGATTTAGATTCGAGACCCTGATACTGTTCAAGCTCGAAAGGAACAGCGTCCTTGATATCATCTTCTTCCATTATAAGCTGTGGATCTAGTTCTTCTTCAAAGATCTCTTTTCTTAAATCCATCAAGTATTCATATATCTCGTCAGACCTATCCTTAAAATCATCTGTATTTTTATCCACACCCATCCTGAAGCAGATCTCTTCAGCATACTTCCCACCAAGATTCATCTCGACAGCTAATGTTCTAACTAGGTCTTTATCGGAATCTTCTAAAATCTCGACAAATCTTTCTTTATCGATCTCAAATGGCTGAATTCTAGAAGGAGGATATTTGTATTCTGATCCTTCTTTCAATTCCCTATGGCTCCAAGATTCCGATCTGTATGGTAGTAAGATATGTTCTTCTCCATCCAGTATCAAGTTTCCCTTTCCGAATATCTCAAATATTAGCCTCAATTTTCTCTTAGTCGATAATTCCATGACAACGACTCTATCGAATTCATGTTGCCTTATCGATTTGATCTTGGCATTACTCAAGAATTTTCTCATCAACATCACGTAATCTCCTGGTTTCATTGGATTTTCTTTATCCCTCTCAGTCAAATACAAGCCCTTCCCAAGCTTGAACAGGAGCATCTTATTTCCCTCACCAGGAACATAGATTCTCAACAGTATTTCCTTCTCTCCGGGCTTGTATATCTTCTTGACAAAACCACCTTCTAGGTCCTTCAATTCTCTCAGTAATGCTGCTATCTCTAGAGATTCCATCTGCTCTTTCATGATCTGCACCAAAATTCCTTTACTTATTTAGTATTTTTACGCTTTTCAACTCTCTCCTTTAAATATTCTTCTATACCCTCTACGAATTCTTCCCTCTCTTCATCATCCATGGATCTTATCCTTGAGTGATCTAAAATCGTTTTAAGATGATAGTCCATCACTTGGGAATGTTCGTCTAATTTATCTACATGACCGTCGAGTTTATCTATGTGCTCATCTAAAATATCTAGATGTTCATCTAGTTTTTCTAGATGTTCAAATAAAGATTTGTTATAGTTTTCCAATTTAATTGTATGGATTGCTAAAAATATAAGAATAATAATCTCTACTAATAATAAAGCTTCAGTTATGAATATTTCGAAATCCATCATTAGATAATTTTTTTCCTATTATTCAAAACTTATGATGTAGATTTCGAGGCAAAAATGTTAAATTTAGATTGTTCATAGAGATATAGACGGGAGATTCATATGCGTATAAGATGGCACGGGCATTCTTGTTTCGAAATTGAAAATAATCACGTTATAGTGACTGATCCTCATGACGGTAAAAGTATTGGAATAAGACAGCCTAATGTGGAGGCAGATATAGTACTAGTATCACATGATCATTTTGATCATAACGCAGTCCGATTGGTAAAAAGATCAAATACTGAAGTGATAAAAAGTACTGGAGAAAGGACGATCGGAGATGTGAAGATAAAAGGAATAAAGACCTATCATGATGAAGAGGAAGGTGAAAAGAGAGGTGAAAATAATATCTATATATTCGAAACCAATTCTACCAGATTCTGTCATCTAGGAGATCTAGGTCATATCCCATCTGATGATGTTATCGAAGAGATAAAGAATGTAGATTTTCTATTTATACCTACAGGGGGAACATTTACCATAGGGCCGGATAAAGCTGAAAAATTGATAGAAATGGTCGAACCAAAGATCGCAGTACCTATGCATTATAAGGTCGGCGGTCTTTCTTTGGATATCAACACAGTCGAACCTTTTATCTCAAGATATCCGGAAGAAAAAATACATAAAATAGGTGTGGAACTGGATTTTATACATCAGGACTTACCCGAAGAAACTGAAGTCTGGGTATTTTCACTCTAAATAACCTAAACCTTCTTCAATTCTACCCATCTCGATAGGCGTTGTCTCGTTACCGATAACAGCACCTTTTGTGTTAGCTATCAAACATGTACCTATCCATCCAGAACCATGATTAGCGGTTCCTTTGTTTACAGGTACATCAAAAAGATCTTCCAATTTTTCTTTTTCATCATCTTCGATATGAGGATGACAGAGCACTCCTTTATTAGTGGCAACAGCGACGGATCCGACCATCTTTATGCCAGATATCGTCCCTCTTTTTACGTCTACATCCAGCTGTTCTTTGATCGTTTTTTCGGTTTTCTTATCGATATCCGGATGCAGTAAGGCACCATAGTCATTGATAAGTATATTATTACCTAATGCGTTCAATGAATCCACCACTACAGTGACATCAAGATAATCTAGAATAGGGTCTATTTCTCTTTCATCTATGATATCAGTAACGATCGCACCTTGAGAATTTGCGCACATCAACGCACCTAATACTCTTGTTCCTCCGATGGTGGTTTTTATGACCGGTGTTTCCATAGACTCTTCAAATACAGTTTCATCTACATGTGGGATAATGGTTAGTTCTTCATTTCCCACGCAAAAAACACCGATATAGGGTTGCTGTTCTATAGCGTATTTAGAAAGCATACATCACTCTCTTGGGATCGAAACTTCTACAATACCATCTTCGAACTTGATCGCTTTTACTTTTATCTTTGAAGGAGGTTTCTTGATACCTCTTTTCCAGATCTCTTCGTTTGTACTTGAATCTATCCAAACGTCTTCTTTGGGTACTTTCATATTATTTGAAACGAACTCTCTCACCTGTTTCATCGCGATAGAAGCCCTCTTACTCGATGGACTCTTTTTGACTTTCCTGAGAGGTATGTTCATAATCCTTTCTTCTGTATCAACCATCTGTGATCACCAATATATGAAATGAATCGATCATTCGTCGAGATCATCTCTGCGCCAGTTCCTTCTCTTGGGATGTGATGTAAACCTTCTATTGGTTTTCTGCATAACCCAAGCCGGCACTCTCTTGTTCTCTTTTGTCTTCTTCAATAATCTACGTTTTTTTGGACCAGATTTATTCCGTGACATAGTATTATCTCCTTTTGATATTTATTTCCTTTTTATTACCTTTAAGTTTTTTCAATAATTCTTTTAAAGTATCATCATCTATTTTACCCTTCGTCGCTCCCCTCTGAGCTAAACTGATTATTTGGGATTCAATCCTATCTGCTAGATCTGGACGGGCAACTCTGATATTACCTAGTCTTTCCCTTGCATCAGGAGTCATCACTTGACGTAATAGAGCCTTTTTCTGAGCACGCATCTGTTCTTCTGCTTCCTGCTGTTGCTCCTGGCCCTCCTGCTGCTTTTTGATTTGCTCCATCTTCTTCTTCTTGATCTCTTCGAGTTCCTCATCCATATTATCCAATCCCCAATTAAGATGATTTATAGATATTTAGATAATTCAGGATTATCTTTAGCCATATCCTTCATTATTTCATGAGACAAGTTGTCTAATAAAGATTGTCCATCAGGAGTTATCTTACGACCACCATCGGTTTTTTCTATCAAACCAGCGTTCTCAAGTTGTTGAAGACTTTCTCTGATGATAGAGCCAGATCCTTTTGTAGCATGTTTCGGTTTGGCTCCTTTTTTTTGTCTTCCACCATATTTACCTCTTAACTTTGAAATACCGATAGGTCCGTCAGTATATACACTCCTGAGTATGGCAGATACCCTTTTGAACCACCAATCTTCCTGCATAGGTGCTTCTTCTTTATGGACTCCTGTTTTTACAAACTTAGCCCATTGTGGGTATTCTATACTCTCATTATCTTTTAATTCCTCTTTTAGTTCGTCAATTAAACGATTTGGGGGGACGTCGTATACTGTTACCATGGTTAATTACACTCCAGATTATATTAATTATTTTAGCTGTTCCGACCATACTTAAGACTTATTATTAAATATTTCCCTTCTTAAAAACCATTTTCCTCGAAATAAATTTTTGAGTTGAGTCTAGGTATCATCGCAGACAGCAGCGCATTCTTTATGCAATCTCTTCTCTTGATCTTATTATCAGTCAATAATCCGATCGATCCTGATTCATCGGAGTAATCTTCAAAATAGACTTTGATCTTATCACTGAGATTGATATTATTTTTCAGTTCGTTCTTCCAATTTTTTGGAATAGGGAATCCAGGACCATGTCCTGTAGATTCATAACCATATTTATCCTTAACATACGCATATTCGACAGAAAATGTACGATCTTCGGTGGTTATGATACCGCTCTCTATACCTATCCCGTAATCATATCCTTCTGGGACCTGTGCTCTTTTCTTTGCTGACCGTATGATCTCATCGTTGAACGGTTGTTCAGGTGTATTGCTTATCTCTTTAGATTCGATATCTACATCAAAATAATCTGATAAAACTTCTTCCACAATTTCGATCTTGATCTCATTCTTGGAACCGACCAATACTTTTACTGGATCCAACCTTTCTCCGATCTCGTTTATCTCTCCTGCTCGTATCCTACTTGAATTGACCGGTAAAAGATCATCAGCTAAAACAGGTTTTACCGTCTGCATATCTAGTGGTTCTTTGTCTTTTTCTTTCCTCATCTCGTTGATTTTTTTTCCTCTTTCCTTCGTATCGTAAGAAACCACTAGAACATCGTACTCTCCTTCGACGGCTTCTTTGTAAGGGTCATTTATCGGTATAATCCTCCAATCTTGATCGTGGCGAGATAAAAATGCTTCTAGGTTCCTTTTCCTTTCTTCGTAGGAGTTTATTACATCGGGTTTCCATTTTTTCAACATCTCATCTGAAACCAGACAGACAGTTGTTTTACCTGTTTCTAAGGCTGTTTCTAAAAACTTTTGATGACCTATATGGACATGATCAAAAGTTCCTCCCAAGATCACCTTTTTGGTCATACTCATCACAAAACTCCACTAAATGATAAGAAGAGCATTATCAAGAATATTATGAAAAGCGCATATAGGACATATTGTCTCTTCTTTCTACTGTCTACTAAATCTTCATATTCCTCTCTACACTTTTCAGAGCAGAATTCCTCGTCCAAAGGTATTGGTTTGTTACAGACCTTACAGTGCTTATGCTGTTCCATATTAAAGACATAAAAAGGGATGTTAATTATTTTTTCTGTGTGTGATATAGAAC
>CAYSTL010000016.1:0-19675 GCA_964433785.1 uncultured Thermoplasmata archaeon | reverse complement strand
AAAGTCTAGGTTATGAACCTAAAGATGAAAATTCTACATTGATCGAAAGTTTCAGTGAGAACAAAGTCTATTGGGAGATCTATTGGGAAGAAAAAACTGATCCAGTAAGAGTTTCGGTTGACGCTAATAATGGTGAGATACTGCTTATAACTGATCTAAGTGAGGAAGGACCTTTAGATGTTGAGAAAAATATATCTAAAGAAAACATAGAGACATATGCTCTAAAGATAAGAAAAGAGATTTCGAGTTTTTCCACAACAATCCTTTCAGAGTCTGTTATAGAATCTGAGCAGACACATGATGTTGTAATGGAATATAGATGTAGTTGGAAACAAAAAGTTGATGGATATATCGTAGAACCATCGTACATACAAGTGACCTTTGGAGCTGATGGACATTTAATGTCCTACACAAATATGATGTATGATGAATTATCAGAAAAGGAATTTGATAAGAAAATATCCGAAAGTGAAGTCCTAAGAATTGCTGATGAAGAGATAGAAAATAGAAGAATACTAGAAAAACTGAGTGAATATTCTAGAGACATAGTAGAGAACAATACTGAGATAATCACAGAACTTTCTATTAGAAGGTCGTACTACTTATTGAATGAGAGTAGGAATCTCTATGGAGACGAATTGAGATTGGCATGGATGTTGAAATATATCAATGAAGATGGACTGCAGGGGCATGTTATGATATATATTGACGCTGAGACGGGTGAATATCTAGGTATCGATCAAACAATGTAAATAATAAAAATAGGTTTCTATTCAATACTCCTCTCTCTCAGTGCATCTGCTATATCCATTTTCTTGATTACTCTTACAGGTGATATCATCGACAACAGGAAGAATACTATGCAGGAAGCGATAATTATCGTGACTGTTACAACGGTTATGATCAACGGATAATAGAATATCAGCTCACTATATATGTCTCTCAAAATTATACTGAATATGTATGTGGTGGGAACACCGATCATTATACTGAATATACCCACAGTCATTATCTCCTGGAAGATTATTTTGGCTGAATCCCTTTTCTTGTATCCTAGCATCTCCAAAAGAGCGTATTCTGATTTTCTTTCCAGCACATTTATCATTGAAACAGTGATCACTGTGAGGATAAGCAGAGATAGGTTCATCCAGAACATGAAATACAGTAGACCACGCATCTCATCTATCATCGAGTCCATAGAGCTGTCGAAATCGCTGGAACTTATCACATAAGAAACTCCTTGAACATCATAAAGAGTTCTTTTTGCTTCCTGGATATCAGCATCAGTTTTAAGATATACACCGGATGAAAGTCCTTCCATCTCAGTTATATTTTGAACTGTTGATCGTGATAAGAAGATCGTTTTTTCTCTAAGATCGTGGACTATCCCTATGACTTCTAACTCTACTTCTTTGCTGTCAGCCTCTACTGTTAAAGTGTCACCGACCTCTTTATCAAGACTGTTTGACAATTTATTGGTGATCAAACATTTGTTGTTATCATAATCCAGCTTTCCATCTGTTTTGATAAAATCGATCATATCGCTATCTGGCGGTATCCCCAGCATCTTCAAGTTCTTACCGTCGGATTCTGCATGCCCGACTGTATAAGTTTCGTAACTTTTTATCTGATCACTATAATTTGCTGCTACCTGTTGGATCTGGTTATCATTCGCTGGGCGTGAAAAGGTTATTTGAAGATCCCAGTTCTGATGATCTTCCCAGTTATCAGCTTGTCCCACCATAGAATCCATCATTATGAGCCAGGAGCCGGACATACCTATTGTTAGTGAAAGTACGATTATCAAAGCTATCAGACGTTTAGGCTTCCTGATTATATTCCTTAAAGAAAATTTGCTGATGTTCTTTATCTTATCACTTATGTTTATCTTGAGTATCGTACCCTCAGATTCTTCGGACCTCATGGCCTCCATGGCGGTCATCTTATTTATCCTGTAAACTGAGATAAGGACAGCGAACATGACTAGCCCTATACCCATCGCCAGGGATATAAGGAAAGGCATAACCGTAAATTTAGTTACAACCTCCACGTTCATAAAAATCTTCAGACCGTAAACAGCCCACATGTATCCAACGAATATACCCAATAAACCACCAAGAATACCTGTGATCAGCCCGAATATCGCTCCAAAGCTCAGATAGCTGGTTATTATCTTTTTCTGAGAGTAACCCATGGCCATTAGCACACCCATCTCCTTCTGCTGGCTGAGGATTATCTTGCTTATAACTACGATGATCAGTACAGCACCTATCACAGAAAATATGGCTGACATTATCGGTATGACCTTTTCTTCTTCCTCTATCGCGGATTCGAAGATCTGGTAAATGTATTCATCCTGTTTTCCAGTTATACCATTTAAACCTGCTTCACCAGTTATCCTTCTGATATCATCTTTAACATCATTTTTATCAGCACCCGATTCGTAGTTGACCAGGATATTGTTATACTGTATCGAAGATATCTCCTGAAGGTGATCGATATCGATGTATCCGACCGAAGCATCACCGGGCATAGGTATAGAAGAACCAGGTACAGGCGGTACAGCAGCATATTCAGCACTTTTTACGTATCCACTTACTTTGAAATCACTTTTATTGCCTACAATACTCGCCTCGAACTCATCTCCAACCTCGAATGCAGGATCCTTCCCAGCTAACAATATTTCATTTCCTGTTATATCTACTTCACCTTTTCTCAGAGAATAGGTGTTCATCTTTGATTCATCAGGATCTATTCCGACGAGTAATATGGGTTTGACCTCATTCGGTTCGTCTATCAAGCCATGAAGTATCAGTCTTCCTTCTACTTCTTTTATATCTTCAGAATCTTTGAGCTCATTCAATATAGTAATATTTGCATCGTTAACAGATACTTCAAGATCCGCGTAATCAGCATCTTCAAACATCTGGTCCCTGGTCTCTACCATCATCCCCTTTGCATACAATCCACCTATGGTTAGACCTAAAGTGACCATGAACACGATAGCGATAGCGATCATCCTTCCCTTCATATCTTTGATATCTTTGAAGGGTTTCAAGAATAATTTAGAAACCATGATATCACACTTCAGTGAGTTTACCTTTCCTCAGTTCATAGATGCTGTCAGCGTACTGTCGTAGTTCCCTATCATGACTTACGATGATCATGGTGGTGCCGAATCTATGATTCACATCTCTTAGCAGTTCTATTATCTGCAAGGAAGTTTCCTCGTCTAAATTACCAGTGGGTTCGTCTCCGAATATGATCTTGGGATGCTTGGCTAAAGCCCTTGCAATAGCTACCCTCTGCTGCTGTCCTCCCGATAACTGCTGTGGGAATTTTTCCAGCTCTTTCTTAAGGCCCACTCTTTTAAGATATAATTCAGACTCCTTTTTCACTTTCTTTTTAGACCAGTCCCTTATTTCACATCCGAGTTCTACATTTTCTCTCGCACTCAATGTTGGCATGAGATTATAGAATTGAAATATGAATCCCACATATTCTGCTCTGTGTCTTCTCAGTTCTTCATCAGATGCTTTTGAGATGTTTCTATCACCCACCATGATTTTCCCAGAATCAGGTCTGTCAATACCACCTAACAGATTAAGAAGAGTGGTCTTTCCACTACCAGACGGTCCTATTATCAGAGTCATATCTCCTTCTTCGACATCTAACTCTAGATCGTTCAAAACTTCTCTTTCTGTTTCACCACTCATGTACGATTTACTAAGGCCTTCTGCTTCAAGGAAAGTCATTGATTCTCACCACTAATAAATATCCTATAAGTTTCATCTTTCAACTCATCCTGATCAGGAAAGTCTTCCTCATCTCCAAAGAATGTGAACTGGAGTGCCAATCCATCGAGACAAGCCGTTAAAAGATGAGCTTTAATTTTAGGATTTTCAACATCTAGTCTTTCAAACATCATAGTTCCCATCTCAAGCAGTTCTTTGTAGAAATTGTCGATCTGTTCTTCTATTATATCTTCGTTTTTACTCCTCTCGTACAATTCCATAAAGAAGCGCATGAACTTAGGATTATCATGAAAGAAATCGAATGAATAATCGATGGATTTCTTCAACATCTGATCCGGTTCTTCAGACTTCAATATATCTTCATATATAGGCATCCAGTTGTTTTCCATATAATAGAATATCGAACTGTTTGCAAGTTCAAATTTAGAATCGAAGTAATGAAAAACAGCCCCTTTAGAGACACAAGTCTCTTCAGCTATCTCATCTATAGTCACGCCTTCATATGAATTATCCACGAACAATCGAAAAGCGGTGTCTAGGATCTTTTCTTTAGTTTCATTTCCCATCTTATCACATACCGACTAGTCGGTATGTTAAAAGAGTTTATTGTATTTAATCATTTTGCAGATCCGTTATCTTTACTGAGCCTCGTTGATTATCTTCAGACACCCGTAAAGCGTTTTGTTCACAGGAGTCTCTATACCGAGTTCCTCACCCTTCTCTATGATCTTTCCATTCAATGGATCGATCTCCAGCTGTTTCCCTTTCCTCTTATCATATAACATCGAACTTTTCATAGGTCCAGCCTCTTCAGCGATCTCCATCAAATTGCCTATCAATTCATCTTCATCCATATCCACTCCTGAAGCGACTCCTACCCTTACTGCTTCTCTTACAGTTTCTTCGAAAACTTCAGAAGATTCTTTTATCTCCAAAATATTATCTAATGAGGTATCGGTGAGAGCTGTCATCGCATTCAAAGCACAGTTGAACGCCAGTTTCTGCCACAACACTTGTTCTATGTCCGTTGAGATATCACAGCCGACATCTGAACCTTCGAAGACATCTTTAATCTCTTTTATTCTGTCTGTGACTTTACCATTCAACTCTCCTATCTCGACCCTACCCAGTGATTCATGATGGATCACACCAGGTTCTTCCAGTCTAGACAATATGTAAGCAACTCCACCTACGACCTTATCTTTACCATACATCTCAGCCAATATCTTCTCATTATTTATCCCATTCTGTAAGGAAAGTATGACCGTATCTTTTCCTACTAACGGCCTGATCTGTTTTCCAGCTTTCTCAGTATCATAAGCTTTGACGGTGAACAAGACCAGATCTACTTGACCTACTTCTTCAGGATCATCCGTCACATTTACAGTTATTTTAAAATCTTCGTTAACATCGCTCTTAACTCTGAGACCTTTATCACTCATCGACTTTAGATGATCTCCTCTAGCGATGAAACTGACATCATTTTCAGGAGCTAATCTACCACCAAAATAAGCACCTACTGAACCAGCCCCCATAACACAGATCTTCATATTATCACCTGATCATCTTTAAAAGTGAGATCGCTGGATAAATAATTTCTTATGGAGATGATCCTGCTGTCGATATTCGTAAAGATCAGAACTCCAAATCCTCACTTTGCTCGAAATCAACATCATTCTTCAAAGCGATCTCTGCCTTTTGGAGCTCTCTTGAGATGTATGCCATATGGTCCAATCTAGATACCAGATCTTCACGGATTATGGTATCACATATAGATTTTGCATCTTCACCCTTGATCATCAAGTCTATACTGCCAGTCTCTACCTCTAATCTACCACCTTTATCGACATTTTTATAGTGTTCTGCAACTATTTCTCCATCATCTAGGTAGATCACGAAGAATCCTTTTTCGTCGAATTCCACTTTTTTCTTCTCTTTCGCCTGTATCTCTTCTACTTGCTTCATATCGATTAATTGATCAATGTTAAAAGTAGATAAAAAATTATCGTAATCAATAAAGGTCGACTCTCTCAACACCGTTAACTTTTCTGATCTTTTCTAACGCATCAATAGGTACCGTATTCTCAGTGATAACTATTAACTTTGGATCTTCTTTCAATTCTGAGTCTTCCGTTAAGCACTGTCTTATACTTATATCGAAGTCAGTTATTATCTTAGTGACACCAGCAAGTATCCCTATCCCGTGAGGATCACTGGGTGTGATCTCTATCACCCCCGCATCTATCTGTTCAGCTATCCTACCATAATACGCAGTAGCTCTTAGGTTCCTAAAGATCTCTTTCAGATCTATATGGTCTTCTATCAGATCGATGGTATCATCAACCACCCATCCATCCACATCCAAGCCCTCTGCTATGCTTTCCCTGGGTATCCTTGCTCCGTTACAGTATATCTCTCCATTTTCAATACACAATCCACTCTCCAGAAAGAATTTTGCTACCTTTTTTTGCAGGTCATCGTGTTTGAAATATTCTCTTATCCTAAGCATAAGTTATACTATTAAACAGAAAGTATATAAATCTATTTTAATTTCATCACATCTCTTTTAAGATATGATCTCTAGCCTGAACCATATTTTCTAACTTGCTCTTAGCTGCTTCAAAATCTATATCTCTCAAACCACAGTCAGGGTCTATCATACATGTAGGGCCAAATACCTCGTATGCCTTCGATATCCTTTCTTCAATATCTTCGATACTTTCGACATTAGGTTCTGTAGTCACCACCCCTGCAGACATCCTCTGAGGGAAATCGACATCCTGATATACATCGTACAATGAAGGGTTATCTGCGAATTCATGGTCCAGTATATCAACATCGATCCCTACAACATCCTCGACGAACTGATTGACATCACCACATATGTGAAGAGCGGTGGTAGTATCTATATCTAACATCATCTCTAGAGCGTCCTTAGCATATCCTGGAAATTCTGTAGAAAGGAACGGTTCGTCTATCTGAACTACATCACATATCTCAGCGAGCCTTTCAGCTTCGTTTTTCAAAGCTTCTGCAGTATCCATCACAGCATCTTTTTCAGACCGGTAATGTTTATTCTTGACACTCTTGACCATCGTAAATGGACCCGTTATTATACCTTTCAAACCTACATCAGAAGCGATCTTCTTGACCATCTTTTGGTCGTCTACAGTGATAGGACTCAGGTACTCTATATCCGACACGATCTCTATCTTCTCTTTTATCCTGTAGCCTCTCAAGCCCTTGGCGTAGATATCCACCATATTTCCTCTGGTTTGACCGTCGGAGATCAGTTCTATACCTGCGTCTATCTGTGTAAGCACAGCATTTCTCAGACTTTCAAGATATGGATCGTTATCATTAAAATACGATCTCGACAAAGACCCTTTTGAAGGTTTAGAAGGAAAACTACCTACAACGGTAGTGATCAGTTCCTTATCAATATTCATGTTCTTAAATAATCGATTTACTTTCTTAAAAAACTAATGGCCGTTGAAAGAAGATTTGAACAAATAAAAAATATATCAAATTTTGAAATAGGTCATATATTACCATTTATTTGTATAATAATTCTAACAATTTTATTATTCTACCGATAGTATTATAAGCTAGTTTCTCCTAATTATATACTTACTGAGGGGTTAAATGGGGGAATAAACTACATGGATGTCCTATTTGTAGATGATGAAAGGCCTGTTTTAGAGCAGGCTAAACTATTTCTAGAGGATCTAAGAGACGGGTTGAAGGTGGAAACTTCGGATTCAGCCAGAGAAGCAATAAACAAGATCAGGATGAAAAGATACGATGCTGTCGTATCTGATTACTTGATGCCTGAAATGGACGGTTTGGATTTCCTTGAAAAACTGAGGAAGCAGGGTGAGGATATCCCATTCGTTGTCTTGACGGGGAGAGGCGGTGAAGACATCGCCATGGAAGCATTGAATGAAGGTGCTGATTTTTATCTGACGAAAAAAGGTGATCCCAAGTACCAATACGAAGTGTTAGCAGATTCAATAGAAAGAGTGATCAATAAAAAGAAAGCTAAAAGGGAGTTAGAAGGGAAATTTGAACTATTATTGAACAACGCTCCAGAGGGTGTGATAATAAACGATGAATTTGGTAACATATTATACGTAAATAACAATCTACTGGACATCCTAGATTATACTGAGGAAGATATCTTCATGATGAACATGAGCGATATAGACCTTATATTGAGTGCAGAAAGTAAAGAGAGTTATTACTGGAACAGGATGAAAGCGGACGACTTGAATTATATCTATACTACTTATAATAAAAATGATCTGACCGATATAAACGTTAGAGTGAAGACCAAAAAAATGATGGATGAGGGTAAAACTTACATAATCAATTTTGTAGAGAAGCTATCAGGATTGAGAGGAAGAGAAAAATTCAAGAAATTCTTCGATAAAGTTCCTGACCTGGGATTTATTATCGATGAAAATGGGACACTAGAGGATGTCAACCCTTCTTTTTGTAGATTGACTGGATATTCAAAAAATGAGTTATTGGGCAGAAGGATAACATCTTTAAGAGAGATCTTCACCGATGAGAATGTAGACAAGATAGAAGATAATTTGACTAAGTTCAAAGACGTAAATGAGATAGAACCATTCGTTATCAAATTGAAGGATAAGGAGGACAAGAATCTATTCGTGAGGATCGAGGGTGACGTTATAGAGTTAGACGGTAGAAACAAGCTGTTTGGGATGGCTTTCGATATCACCGATAGAATCGAGAGTGAAAATAGAGAAGAATTCCTACATTCGCTGTTGAGCCACGATATAAAGAACAAAGCTCAGGTGATAAAAGGATATCTTGACTTGGTCCGGGAAACAGAGTTGACTGAAGAACAGGAGAAGATGATTTCCAAATCCTACAAAACACTGATCACCTGTGTGGGATTGGTCAAAAAGGTAGATACTCTTATGAAGATACCTGAGATAGAGATGGAGAGGATAAGGCTCACACCGTTGATCGATACACTGGTTTCAGAATTCGAGCATAATGCCCAAAAGAATGATATGAATATAACCTACGACTTGGAAGATGTCCATGTTCTAGGTGGTAGTCTATTGGAAGAAGTATTTTCAAATATCCTGATCAATTCTATAACACATTCTAATGGTTCAAATGTGTATATCAGGAGTGAAGAGTTGAACGGAGATATAAAGATCATTGTTGAAGATGATGGAAAAGGCATATCCGATGATCTTAAAGAGATAATCTTCGAAAAGAACTCTAGGAAAGGTAAATATGCTGGGACTGGACTAGGTTTGTTCATAGCTAAAAAGATAGTGAACTCCATGGATGGCGATATATCTGTTAAAGATTCTGAATATGGAGGAGCTAGGTTCGATATCATCCTAAAAAAAGCAGAAGCAGTAGATTAGATCATGATATATACTCCAAAATTACGGATGATTTGATGAAACTAGTTAAAATATAAATAACTGTTTTTTGAATAAATATATCGATGGTAATTCTGTTCGTTGGACCTGAGAAGAGATGTGAAGAGATCATAGATGACAAAAAAATTCAAGAAGATCATGAGATCGTTAAATCTGTCGATAAAGCATTAAAATTGATCCATGATGAAGACTACGACAAAGTCGTGCTTTTAGAGGGTCATAAATTTACGGATCTATTAGATGATCTAGAAGATAAAGATACAGATCTCCTTCTATTCGATGATGGACAATTCATCGAATTAGATAAAAAAAGGGAACTTAATACAGATGATGAGAAAGTCAAGCCAGAAATACTCGAATATTCATTCGAATCATTACCTAGTGGTTTTGCTTTAGCTGATCTAGAAGGTGATCTCTACAAGGTGAATCAAGCCTTTTTGGATATGTGGGGTTATGATAGCAAGGAAGAAGTCTTAGGAAAATCTGTAATGGATTTTTGGAAAAATGTAGATTCTCCTAAACGGGTTATCTCCACCTTGAAAGAAGAAGGTGAGTGGACAGGAGAGATGAGGGGTGAAAAAAGAGATGGATCAGGATTATACGTAGAGACCTTTGCATCATTGGTGAAAGACGATAACGATGAACCTTTATCTATGATCGCTAATTTTCTAGATGTAACTGATAGAAAAAGAACGAAGGAAGAGCTGAAAAAGAGCAAAGAGAGATTTCAAACCCTTATATCAAATGCCCAGGAAGGGATCTATATCAGAAAGTTGGATGGAACGATAACTTATGTCAATAAGAAATTCGCAGAGATACATGGTTATGATAAAGACGAACTTATAGGGATGAAATCGTGGAAGCTCAAACATCCTGATTCCAGAGAAGATACTGAAGGAAGAAAGGATTATAATGATGATATCATAGAAGAAGAGAAAAGTAAAGAGATAAAAATATTGACTAAAGACGGTGATGTCAGGGATGTATTATGTACTAACGCTCTGATAGAGAGTGAACAAGGAGAGGACGAGATATTCGGTATAATACATGATATCTCAGAAAGAAAGGAAGCCGAGGACAGAGTACAGTTCCTGCTCACTCTACTCAGGCATGATCTAAAAAATAAGACTCAAGTCGTAAGAGGATACCTACAGCTGCTCGATGATCTAGACCTAGATGATAGAACACAGGATATAGTTGACAAGGCATTAGAAGGTATCGTGGAGAGCCAAGAATTGATCCAAAAGGTAGGAATAATCAAAGACATCGATAGAGAAGTAGAGATTAACGAAGTGGGTCTTCAAGCATACCTACTGACTGCTATCGGTAATTTTGACAGTATTGCAGAAGACAACAACTTCGATATCGAATATGACTCAGTCGATCATACAGTTAAGGCAGGTCCTTTGCTCGAAGAGATGTTCTCGAACATCATAGAAAACTCGATAAAGCACTCAGAGGGGGACTTCATCAGAGTTACAGGAGAAGAAATGGACGAAAAAATAAGGATAACATTCGAAGATAACGGTAAGGGGATCGGTGATGAGAAAAAAGATATGGTCTTTAAGAGAGGAAAGAAAGGACGGGGATCCAGCGGCCTTGGTATGGGCATGTACCTTGTCAAAAGGATCGCAGAGGTCTACGATGGATGTATAGAGATAAAGGATTCGGAACTGGGTGGTGCTAGGTTCGATATCTATTTAAATAAAGCTTGATTTTCCTCTAAAATCTCTTTAAGTATGGATTCAGCCTCGTTCAATTTCTCAGCGATCTTTTTACCGTCTGGTGTCAACCTAAACGTTCTTTTATGAAACGGTTTACTCTGTTCCTCTATATCTATAAGACCCATGTCCGAAAGCTCTTCAGCCCTTTTGACTATACCTTGATAATAAGAAGATATACTTTTAAGATCGACTGTGTGAACATCTTCATTTTTGAACAGGAAAAGGAGCAGAGAAGACACATATCTTTCAGATAAAATCATACTATCTGAATAGACTGTTTCATGTTTAACCATCATCAAACCACAAGTATATCCTATCCATCCAATCTATATTTAAAGATTCCTAGAAATTGATTTGTGTTTCATGTTCCTGAAATCTAAAAGATATATTTAATTAACAAAGGTTTTGTAATTTTTATGGGGATAAAACGGAAGTACTCTTCGTTGATGATGAGGATGGAATCTTAGACCAAGCTAAGATTTTTCTTGAGGATATTAACTGTGAATTCAATATAGATACCGCCCGATCAGGTGGAGCCGGTCTTAAGGAACTGAGCAAGAAAAACTACGACTCTATCGTTTCGGACTATCAGATGCCAGGGATGGATGGTTTAGATTTTCTCAGAAAAGTTAGAAAAAATGATATAGATTCACCTTTTATCATGTTCACTGGAAGGGGCAGAGAAGAAGTAGCTGTGAAGGCGTTAAAACTCGGGGCCAATAACTACATACAGAAGGGTGGTGACCCGAGTGTCCAATTTAAATTACTGGCAGATGTTATAGATCAAGAAGTAAGATTGTACAAGGGAGAGAAAGCAAGATCAAATCTTATATCGATAGTTGAATCATCTCAGAACGCCATCATAAGTAAGGACTTGGACGGCTACATCACTTCATGGAACAAAGGTGCAGAAAAGATATACGGTTATCCAGAAAAAAAAATGATAGGAGAACATATCTCTAAGATAGCACCAGATGATAAGAAAGAAGAGATCGATGAGATCATAAGGGATATCAGAAAAGGAGAGACCGTCAAACCCTTTGAAACTATCAGGAAAACAAAACAGAGAAAAAAGATACACGTTTCTCTGACCGTTTCACCTATCAAAAACAATGAAGGAGAAACGATAGGAGCATCATCTATTGCTCAGGATATATCTGATAAGAAATTAGCTGAAAAACGGATCGTTCATCTAAATCAGGTGCTTAACAGTATAAGAAATGTGAATCAGATCATAATAAGAGAGAAAGATAAAGAAAGTTTGATAAACAAGATATGCAAGATACTGACCGATAACAGTGGTTACAATTTTAGCTGGATAGTTTTATTAGATGAAGATAACGAACTGTCTTTGATCTCACACTCCTCTGTAGATGAAAAGGAAATGAATTTTTTAGATGATATCCAAACAGATGATCTTCCTGATTGTATTTTTTTAACTCTAGAAAACAAAGGCGTGACGAGATTTAATAACCAAATATGTGATAGATGCAGATACTATCAGAGATGTGAAAAAGATAAGATTCTCTCAGTAAGGTTGGAATACGAAGATAAGATCTATGGAGTACTCACCGTATCCCTACCAGAGAAATATGCAAAAGATGTCGAAGAGATGGGATTACTTGAGGAAGTCGCTGGAGATATCTCTTTTTCATTTCATAATATCGACATGGAAGAAAAGATAGAAAAAGAGGAGAGAAAATCGAGAAGGATCATAGACTCCATGCTTGATGGTTTCGTTATATTTGATGATGAAGGTGGTCAGACCTACGTGAACGATGCTTTCTGTAATATGACAGGATACTCTAGAGAAGAACTGATGGGAAAAAATTTTCCATATCCGTATCTGGGAGAAACAAACGGAGATGGGATAAATTATATGTTGGATAACATCAAAAACGACCGTTTCCATGACCAGGAGATCTACCTGAAGAGAAAAGATAGGTCAGAATTTCCAGTTATAGTCAGTCCAGAAGCGATCAAGAACGATTTAGGCGATTATGTCAATTATTTTGCAAGTATCAAAGATATATCTGAACGTAAAAAGGCAGAAGATGAATTACGGAATTTGAATAAAAGATTGGAAGTCCTATTCAGTAACATCCCAGGTATGGCATACAGATGCAAAAATGATAGAAATTGGACGATGGAACTGGTGAGCAAAGGTAGTTATGGTCTTACAGGGTACAGTGCTGAAGAGCTGATAGGTAATAGAGATATATCCTATGGCGAGGTGATACATCCAGACTATAGAGAATACGTCTGGACGAGTGTTAATAAATCTATAGAAGTGAAAAAGCCTTTCAAAGTAATCTATAAGATCATAGATAAAAGCGGTGAAGAGAGATGGGTGTGGGAACAGGGAAGAGCGATATATTCAGAGGAGGATGATCTCGAAGCCCTTGAGGGCTTGATAATAGACATCACTGAGAGGAAGGAACTAGAGGATAGGCAAAAGTTTCTGCACACTTTGTTGAGACATGATATAAAGAACAAAGTCAATGTTGTACACGGATACCTTCAACTGATGGAAGATAAATTCGATGATGATGGGATGATCAAAAAAACTATAGATGAAACAAAAAAGGAAATAGATCTGATCGAGAAAGTGAGGACCCTGAACAGGATCGGCAAAGAGACAATAAGACCTGTCAAACTAGATATGATACTCGATAAGATCATCAGCGAATACAGACCGAACGGTTTGGAGGAAGGGATCGATATCAGATATGAGAGGAGTGGTTTAGAAGTACAGGGTGGCGTACTTTTAGAGGATCTGCTTGTGAACCTAGTCGAAAATGCTATCAAACATTCTGAATGTGATCTGATCAAGATATCAGTAGATGATTCAGTAGAAGAGGCTGTGATCAAGATCGAAGACAATGGCAAGGGTATAGAAAACAAGTTCAAAGATAGATTATTTGATAAAAGCTTCAGTATCGGTGAAAAGAGTGGATCAGGATTGGGAACTTACCTAGCGAAAGAGATAGTGGAAGATTATGGTGGAAGAATAGAAATAGATGATTCCGAAATGGGCGGAGCTAGATTCGACGTTCATCTAAAAAAGGTTTGAGTTACTCATAAAGGTATAACGGATTGACTTAATTTTTATATATTATTATTTTTGTTAGTTCTATAATGAGAGATAAAGTGAAAGTAGATAATCGGGGAAGAATCCTTATCCCTAATGAATTCAGAAAAGAGATGGGGATTGAACTCGGTGAAAAACTGATCATCGAAACTAAAAATGATAACATCGTGATCAGGGAGGAGGAAGAGGAAGGTCCCGATCTTCATGAATTAGCTAAAAAATTGAGCGGTTGATCTCTACAGTAATTTATGATATGGGTGATCCTCATCTATATCTTGTCCAAAATAACTTTCAGCACCCTCAGCTATCAGTTTATCTACCATGGCTATATATGGGAAGGAAAGGCGTGAGTTTTCTATAGGTCCGTAATATATAAAATCAGCTCCTAGTAAAACGGGTAGTCCATCGATACCTGTATCTACAGCATCCATAACATACTTCTTATCTTCATATTCTTCCAACCACTGCCACGCTTCTACTGTATTGTGAAGTGCACAGCCTACTGGAAGACCCAATTCACTTTTGAAAACTGGTATTGACCTGATCGTTTCACAAGCACCTTCACCGAAAGGTGTCGCAGCGGTATCCAGGAACGTTTTTTCTATTCCGATCTCTTGAGCCATGGTCAATAAACCCTTATCCAATAGATTTCCGCCATCTGTAAGGATATCTAACCGTCCCTGGGTGTTGTTATTTTGAGGATTATAAGCCAGGATTATCGCTCCAGAGGGTGTTTTTTCCCCGAGAACTTCGAGTTCTTCTTCAGTAACACCTAGGTTGAAACTGTTGTATATCACTCTAGAAAGTGCATCCTGTTCATCTAGATATTTGAGTGCCTCGATCCTCACCTCAGATTCGGGCATATCCAATGAAAAATGACCATCGATATTCTCCAATGCAAAATCGATCTTCCACTTGACTTCGTCCTTCTCATAGATGAAAAAGTCTACGATCGAAGGTATAGAAGTCTTTTCTGACATCTCTTTTTGTTTATCTATCAGTTTTTTCACTTTTTCTGTGGACCTCTTCGGTTCCCTGAATTGACCTTCATAGAATACAGTACCTACCATCAAAGTGGGGAACTGTCCTGGTAGTCCACCAACCTTGGTATCTTCCAATTCAAAGGTTGTCTGTTCCTTCGTATAACTGAACATTTTTCATTCCTCCTTTATATATGCACGAGGTTGTAAATTATTATTTCGATTAGGATATTTGGTCATCCTACGCCCTCTTCAGGGAGATATCGAACTTTGTCCCACCTAAATCAGAGTTTTTAAGACGGATCTCCCCATCATAGTTATCTATTATTTTTTTGACCAGATACATCCCTATTCCCAAGCCACCTGAATTCTTTCCTTTGAAACCCCTTCTAAAGATCTTCTTCATCTTATCATCACTGATACCTTTACCATCATCCTCGATTATCAGCTTTATCAGGTCTTTCTTCTCTTCGGTATGTATATTGATGAGTGTTCCTTCTGAGTGTTTGATACAGTTTTCTATGATATTGTTCAACGCCTCTTTAAGGAGAGTGCCTGCTTCTACCGAATAGGAACTATCCTCATAATCGATCTCTATATCGTTCTCCTCAGCTATCTTCCTTAGATCATCGATGGCTCTATTTAACGAGCGGTCCAGGTCTACCTTTTGACTCTCCTTCTCCTTATCGATCTTACTCAACATCCCCACCTTTTTTATCAGTCTCGTGCTTTCTTCACAGGATCTTGATGCTTTTTCCAGGAATGATTCCTGGTCTTCGTTCAAAGGAGTATCTTTAACGAGAGAAATGTATCCTTTCGTGATGTTGTTCTTATTCTTGAGGTCGTGTCGAAGCAATGTCAGCAGGAACTCCTCTCTACCCTCTGTCTCGATCCTGTTGAGCGCTTCTACAGCATGGTCTATAAGCAACTTCGATAGTTTAACATCTTCTTCTGTGAATGCATCTTTGTGCTTAGAAACTGCCTGAAATACTCCATAATCTCCCAAAGGTAAACTGATCCCTGAACCATACTCATCCATGATTGGATCTGTTTCATCATCTCTGTATATATCATCGTTGATGAACGTCTCTTCTTCTGTATAGCTCTTACCAGCGATACTATCGTCCAAAGAAAAATGATCATCTTCAACATCTTCTGACACCGTTTTTAAGACCAATCGATCATCTTGAGGCACATAGGTCATACAAATATCAAATTCCAATATATTTTCTCCAGCATCGGTGATCAATTCGAAAACTCTGTCGCTTTCTCTACAGCTTTCCAGTTTGATCGCGAATTTATGCAATCTTTCTATCTTCTCCGATTTTTTCTCGATACTTATCTCGTTAGAGATATTTTTCAATCTTTCTTTAACGTGAGAGATCAGTATCTCAGCCAGGTCCAGGTCGTTTTGATCGAATTTATCCTTCACAGTGGATATCGCCTGGAATACACCGAAATCACCTATCGGAACAGATATACCTGATCTGTATTCGTCATTGGTGGGCTCAGAGTTTGAATGCTTTTGTAGATCACTGATCAGGTATGGTTCGTTTTGTTTGTATGTCCTGCCAGCTATCCCTTCATCGAGACCCATGCTGTCTCTTCCTTTATTATGTGTGTTGGATCTTGCTGTTACAATCAATTCATCTTCCTTCTTTATCATGAACTCAGCTATATCAAAATCTAGGATATTTTCAGCTATCTTGGTGGTGAGATGATAGACCTCTTCCTTATTCTTACATTTCTCTATCCTGTGAACAGCGTAATGAAGCTCTTCTATCTTGTCTTTTTTCTCATTTAGTTTTCTTTTAGACTCTTTTAAATTGTCCATCTCTTCAGCTCTTTTCAAGGCTTCATTGACATGGTTTATCAGTAATTCAATCAATCTAACATCGTTTTTGTCAAAGGCTTCCACCTCGTTGAATATGATCTGAAAAACGCCTATGTCTAGTATCGGTAAGGTGATACACGACCTGTATGAATTGTCACTGGGTTGAGCAGTATCGTCATTTTTTATATCTGGTGTCAGGATCCTAGACCTGGTCTCGTAGCATCTTCCCGCAACACCTGTATCCACCGGGAACCTGTACCCAATCGGGAGGTATTCTCCTGAACTTTTTGCTGTTATTACGAAATCATCTCCATCCACTATACTGAATGAACAGATGTTAAAGTCCAATATATTTTCTACAGCCTCCACAGCCAGATCAAAAATCTCATCCATGGTTCTCATATTTTCCATCTGGCTCGTCTTTTCATGTAATTTTTCTATCTTTTTATTTTGATCCTTTCTTTTACTTTCAGATCTGAAACTCTTTATTGCAGAGTTGACATGAGAGATCAGAAGCTCTGTAAGTTCCAAGTCCTCCTCATCAAAATAACTCTTCTGGAAAGATATAGCCTGGAACACACCATATTCACCGATGGGAACACTTATACCTGATTTGTAATTTTCATCCACTGGTTCAGCTGTATTCGACTTCTCTATATCATCAGTGATGATGGACTTTTGGTCCCTAATAGATTCAGCCAATTTGCCTTTAAAAGGATAACTTTCTATCGGACTTCCACCATGTCTAGTAGTTCTTTTTGGGATGAATTCACCATCCTTCAGAAAGTCTATGTCACAAACATTGAATTCTAGGATCTCGCTGGCGGCCTTTATAGTTATATCCAAAATCTCGTCTATATCCTTCGCCTCTCTCAGCTTCAAACTGATTTTATGGAGTGCTTTGATCTTATCTTTCTTTTCTTCGATCTGCTGTCTTGACTCCTCCAGATCGATCACCTGTCTGATATTATTGGCGAGGAGTCTGTATTGAGTTCTCACATCATGACCTTTCTGTATGTAACGGTCAGCGCCAAGATTCAGAGCTTTGATGGCTACTTCTTCCCTTCCCCTACCTGTAAAGATTATGAAAGGTACCTGATGATCGTTATTTCTCAACTTCTTTAAAAGATCGATACCGTTCATCTCAGGCATCTGATAATCTGAGATAACGACATCGAAGTCCTTCTTTTGAACGTATTTATAGGCTTCTGTAGGAGAGGTCGTGGTGAAAATATTGAATCTTTCGTCCTCCTTTTGAAGAAAAACACTAGCCTGTTCTATCAGTTCTGGATTATCGTCGACTAGTATCAAATCCATGTTTAGACCGTTATGATTTAAAGAATATAATACTTTTCCTTAATTACTAATCGTATTATCTTTATCAGCAGGTGATATTTCCCCCCAAGGTTTGATCCTGAGTGACGCATGGAGTGCTATATCGGCCTCCAGCTTGGATTTTTCCTCTTTCTTTACCTTGATAGCGATAAATGGTTCTCCGAATCTTCCTGGGTTATCCTCTAATTTTGAGTCTATCACATCGATGATCGGTTCTCTATCAGTCACATCTATCTTATCTATCACTGAAACCTGTTCTCTGAACCTTTCCACAGCATCCCTTTCTACGTTCTCTATGTAAGGTACAGCACCTGGAGCATCTATTATCCTGCCTTTCTCATCTATTCCGTTCTCGATAATGGCTTTCAAAGTATGACCTGATCTATGACCTCTTATCTCTTCACCACAGATTATCAGAAAACGAATATAGGGATTGGAGATAACGTTGGCGATTACCTTTTCGATACCTAAATTTTCAGTCTTCATCTTACCCCATATAGCGACTTTATCCTCTGGAAAATCAAAATCTGTATTCAATGTTACCACTGCTATAGGGGATTCCGGATCACCCGTTCTGTATTTTCCGCCCCAAGGATACGTCTCACTCATATTTTTCCTATCCTGTGGATTATCTCGTTCACTCTTCCTTCGTACTTTATCGGTATTATATGTGCTCCAAGTTTTGTTTTTATACCTCTTTCTTTGGCACCATCTTTGATCTTTTCATAGAATTCTATAGTAAATTCTACTGATTCTGATTTAAAATCATCGGCTTTTGACAAACGTTCCTGGACAGAATCAGGTATATTGACCTGAGGAATGGTATCTGAAAGTTCCATCATCTGCTTCGGCGACTGGAAAGGTGTGGTACCTATCAATATCGGTGGGTATCTATCTACTCGATCTTCCAACTTCTCCAAAAAATCAAGCATCTCGGTATGGTCGTATGTTATCTGTGTCTGGAAAAAATCTGCACCAGCTTCTACCTTTCTAGCAGCATAACCGGGTTCCTTATTTCTTCCTGGTAAAATAACACCTCCAACGATAAAGTCAGTAGGGATCTCTATCTCATCTATCTCATTGAGATACCTGTTTCTGGTCTTGTGGGGTCTCGCTGAAAGTTCAGGCATCAGTTTTCCCTTGTTTAGATATTCTTTGATACCGGTTATCAACTCTAATGAATTGATATGGTCCACTTTCTCTTCAGCTGGATAATCACCTACTGCAAAATCACCGGTCATAGCCAAGATGTTTTTTATACCGAGAGATTGGGCACCAAGCAGCCATCTCTGGAGACCCCCTATGGTCGAATCTCTGCATGTCAGATGGGCTATGGTGTCTATGCCCACTTCATCCTTTATCTTACCTGCATAGGGTCCTGGATCTATCCTCACAAGACCGACTGGATTGTTGCAGACATTGAATCCAGCAATATCTTCCAAAAACTCATATTCTTTGATATGTTCTATATAATCATCCACATTTGCCCCTCTTGGCGAGGGTACTTCATAGGTTATCGGGAAA
>CAYSTL010000015.1:0-20225 GCA_964433785.1 uncultured Thermoplasmata archaeon | reverse complement strand
TACTTTTCAGTAGAGATAAGATAATATTTATTTAATCAATCTTGCTGATCTAAAAAAGGAAAATTATATCACTGGAATAGTCAATATAGGGGTCGATGGTCTATATACGGAAGTTCGCTAAATCTGATGTCAATCAAGTATCAGAGATTGCACAGATATCGTTAAAAGAAAGCTATGACGAAGAACTGTATATTTCTATTCATAATTATTGGCCAGAAGGTTTTCTTGTTGCTTCTTTGGATAACTATATCCTTGGATTTATTTCTGGTGTAATAGTAAGTAAGGATACCTCTAGGATACTGATGTTGGCAGTAAGACCATCACATAGAAAAAAAGGGATCGGATCAAATTTATTACAAAGTTTTATCGAAAGTAGCGCGCAGAAAGGCATGAAAAAGATCACTCTCGAAGTAAGGGTGAGCAGTGATAACGCGATGAAATTTTATAGAGAGAGAGGATTTCATCCACTGGGCATAATAGAAGATTTTTACAGCAATGGAGAAAGCTGTATCAAGATGATAAAATATCTATAAGAAACAGAAGAATTTTTTCTTTTTTAGGATAAGAAGGTAAGTAAAATAATAAATGTAAGTTTATGTTATAACTGCATAACTTGACTATGATATAATAGGGTAAATTTACCCACTATAAAGATATAAAATAAATTGATCTTAAAAAAATGAAAAGAGGATAATATCATGACTAAAAAAGCAGACCAAGAATTTGAAGAATTAGAGGATAAGATCTTCGATACATTTATGGAAAGAAATCCGGTGATGGCCACCCATATGGGTATACATGAATATGACGATGTGCTACCAGATGTTTCGAAAAAGGCCCATGAAGAAGAAATAGAAATGATGGAAGGATGGATCAAAGAGATAAAGGATTTTGAGGATGAAAGTCTTTCAGATGATAATCAGATAGCTAAACATTTAGGCATCCATATTTTAGATCTGATGCTTTTTAGGATGAAGGAATTAGAACATTGGAAACAACAGCCATCGGTTCCAGATACAATAGGTTCATCGATACTCTTACTGCTTAAAAGAGAATTTGCTCCATTAGAAGAAAGATTGAGAAGTATAAAAGGTAGAATCGAGGATATCCCAAGGATTGTAGAGGAAGAGAAAACTAGGATAGAGGATCCTGTGGATCTATGGGTGGATATGGCTTTAGAGGCCTCAGAAAGACTACCGATGATGCTCAAACTAGTATTGATGATTGCAAAAGAGAACGAATTTGATGAGAACGAGTTAGCAGAGTTGAGTTCAGCTGTTGACGAAGCTGATGAAGCGCTTGAAGATTATAAAAACTGGTTGAACGAGATCAAGCTCGACTCAGAAGAGGAATTTGCTATCGGTAAAGAAAAATTCGATAAATTACTGGAGAAAAGAGAGATAGGATATAGTGCAGATGAAATATATGAACTTGGAAAAGAGTTATTGGAGAATGCAAGAGATGCCATGGATAGATATGCTGAACAGATAGATCCAGAAAAATCAACACAAGAAGTCGTTGAAGAAGTGATGTCAGAAACACCTCAAAACTTCGAAAAAGCGATAACCTGGTATGAGGGAGGACTAGAGGATGCTAAAGAATTCGTTGTTGATAATGATCTTGCTACGATACCTGAATCTGAAAGCATAGAAGTTATTGAAACTCCCGAATATATGAGACACATCATACCTTTTGCAGCATACATGCCACCTGCTAAATTCGACAAAGTGCAAAAAGGAATATACATGGTTACTCCGCCCAAAAAAGAAGATGATCTAGAGAACTATTCATATTGGGATGTGAGAAATACGACGGTTCATGAAGGATACCCGGGCCATCATTTACAGAATGCTGCAGCCTGTAAAAATGATGATGTTTTCAGATTATTCTCCCATGCAGTAGAGACCATAGAAGGATGGGCCCACTACTGTGAGGAGATGATGAAGGACCATGGGTTTGACGATACACCTGAAGCTAGATTGATCCAGACTAAGGATGTAGTGTGGAGGGCTGCTAGAATAATAGTAGATATAGAATTAAGTACCAATGAAATATCCTTCGATGAAGCGGTAGAATACCTTGTAGATACAGTTGGGATGAAAAAAGAAGACGCCACTGCCGAGGTAAAAAGGTACACGCAGAATCCAGCCTATCAACTCAGTTATCTTCTCGGAAAAGTGATGATCAAAGAGCTTAAAGAAGATATCAAGGAAAAGATGGGAGATGATTTCTCAGAAAAATTCTTCCATGATACGATACTATATGCTGGCGGCGTACCGATAAAATATCTAAGAAAGATATTTGATAAAAAGATAAAAGAGTGAAAAACTCTTTTTTTATTTATTTTCTAATAATTCTGATGCAGTTACAAGAGGTATTAATTCTGCGTCTATATCCTTTAAAGCCTCACTAGCGCCTTCTTCCCTATCAACGACAACAAGCACTTTATCTACAACTGCTCCGGCTTCTCTGAGCACTTCGACAGTCTCTATCGAAGATCCACCAGTAGTAGTCACATCTTCTACAACTACTACTTTTTCACCTTTCTCTAGATCTCCTTCTATCCTACCTCCAGTGCCGTGACCTTTCTTTTCTTTACGGATCATCAAGAATGGTATATCTGTTTCTAAAGATAGAGCAGCAGCCAATGGCACGGCTCCTAATTCCATCCCAGCTATCTTGGTACCATCTACTTCTTCTGCCATCTGCTCTACGATCTCTTTCAAAATACCAGGATTTGTACTTGCTTTCTTGATGTCTACATAATATTTACTTTTTTTACCAGAAGTAAGGGTGAATTCCCCGTATTTTACAGCTCCACATTCTTCCAATTTTTCCTTCAACATAAATTTCACCATGGTTCTTTTTTCATACCGATCTTATATCCTATATAGTTCGTGCTTCTATGGAGTAATGGTATAGCTATTAAAATTATTATGGTGGCTACTATGCCATACCCACTCACATAATTATCATACATCCATTTAGAATAAAATAAAAATCCTAAAACGAAGGACCCTATCACAAAATCATACTGATCTAATAAAGGTGTTTTTTCACCTCTTTCCCGTCCTATCCTTCTTTTTATGAAACTAGCTCCCATATCCCCAAACAGAGCTCCGAAAGAAAGTACAAGGATGATCATAACTCCTCTCATTTTCAAAGGATATAATGATAAGAGATCTTTAGTTATGTACGATAGCAATATCCCGATCAAGCTAGCGAATACTCCTCCACCTATCAATCCTCTCCAGGTCTTACCGTCTCCAAGGATTCTTTTTCCACCTATTTTTTTACCAAAATCGATAGGGGTACCTCCACCAAACACTACGGCTAAAGAGTTAGCGGCCATAGGTGGAATGAATGCCAGCACTGCTTCAATGATGGATATCATCATCATATGTGAAAGAATATGTTTTATTATTAATTTACCTTTTAAGAGTATAGAAATTCTCACAACAGTAAAAGGTTTTTAATGATAAATTATATTTTAATTACGATGGATACACCAAGAGATGTGCTAAATGAGATAAAATGGAGGTATGAACCTTCATTGGAAGAAACAGAGGTATATTACATCCATAGAGGTGCTGAAGGTGATTTTAAAGTCATGGATGGTTCAGAGATAGAAGACCTTGGTAGGTCATTTATTAAATGTGTAGAGGGTCATATACCATATCACAGAGTGTTCAAAATAGTACATAAAGGGGAAGTGGTTTTTTCGAGGGAAAGGGATTAGTTATTGATCTTACTCTATATTTTCCATCAATTCATCCATCTTTTCCATCAATTTTTCATTCTGTATGGAATTAGTTAGGTCTCCTCTGGTTTTTTCTACTAGATTTCTAGCTACATCCTGCTTGTTTCTCAAAGGTACTATCGCCTTTGGATAGTCAAATTCAAGTGTCATGTCTTTTATCCTTTCCATCTTCTCGAGTAATTCTTTAGCCTTTTCGACATCACCGTTGTCCAATTCGTTCAAGACCATCCTTCTGAGTTCTCCTACAACATCAGCCAGTCCCAATAGATAAGAAGCCGGAGTGATATCCAGTTCCTCAGGTGGTTTCGGTTTTTTATCCTGTGATATAGACCATAAAATATGCGCTTCTGCAAGTTCTTGAAATCCATTTCTCAAAAAACCAGAATGGAACAACTCAACATGTCCTTCAACGATGCTTTTAACTTTAGCTACTTCCTCTAAAGCTTCCTGCATCGCATCTTTTGGATTCTCACCACGATGGATACTTTGAATTATTTTTCTTGACAATCTACGGACAGCTCTAGATGATTTATAGGCTAATTCTCTGACCGTGTCTTTATCATCCAATTTACTGTCTACATCGTTCACAATCTCTTCTAATGTTTCGATCTGCCTCATCTGTTTTCTCCCCTGATTTTTTTCATATTTTCTATCTTCCTTTGGATGCTCTCCGGCTTTCCTATATCGTGCCTCATCTGTATCTTGTCACTTTTCACATGAGATAAGGCTCTCTCACTTGCCTCTTCTGCTTCATTCATATCTTCTGAATAACCGACAACAGCCAAGGAACGTGAAGTGGTGGTGTAGATCTTTCCTTCTTTTTCATCTACAGAAGCGTAGAACAATTGAGCACCTTCTCTTTCGATAGCCTTTTCATCAACCTCCACTGGATGGCCTCCATCTGGATCAACACCGTACCCTTCTGGAACAACATATTTGCAAACGCTAGCTTTGTTTTTGAAAGAAACATCAGTATCAGATATGTCTCCTTCAGCGATCTTTTCACATAATTCCACAAAATCAGTTTCCAAAAGAGGTAAAACATTCATGGCCTCTGGGTCACCCCATCTGCAGTTGTATTCAATGATTTTTGGGCCTTTACTGGTAAGCATGAATTGTCCATAAAGTACTCCTTTGTACGGCCTTCCGTCTTTTTTTAGTGCTTCGAGGGTTTTTTCCATTATATCTATACTTTCTTCATATATATCTTCATCTAAAAATGGTAATAAACCATCGGCTTGAGAATAAGAGCCCATGCCACCTGTATTAGGTCCCTCGTCACCTTCAAATAATCTTTTATGGTCCTGAACTAAAGGCATCGCTTTCATATTTTCTCCGTCAGTAAAAGCCTGAAGCGTGAATTCTTCACCAACTAATTTTTCTTCTAAAACAAGTCTAGGTTTTCCGCCTATTTCTTCCTCTAATACTTTTTTGCAGTAATCTATAACTTCTTTTTTGCTGTTAAGATGCTCCCCCATCACTTTGACTCCTTTACCCCCTGTTAATCCAACAGGTTTTACTGCTAAATCCCCTTCATAATGAGCTAGAAAATCTTCGATTTCCTCGATATTATCAAATGTGTGATATTCAACTTTACCTGGTAATTCATATTCAGCCATCAAATCTCTCATAAATTCTTTAGAAGTCTCTATCTTAGCTGCATCTTTTGAAGGACTTGCACATCTTATACCATTTTCTTCTAGAGCATCTACAATCCCTTCTCCAAGAGGTGCTTCAGGTCCAATGACTGCTAATTTTACATCCTTCTTAACAGCCCAATTAACGACCTCTTCTATATTGCTTCCACTCTCCAACAAATATTCTTCAGCCAACCTAGCTATACCTGGATTCTTGTTTCCCATGGTAGCATAAATCTCTGCGCCATCCTCAGCTAATTTCTTTACTATAACGTGCTCTCTTGCTCCTCCTCCGACGGTGAGTACTTTCATATTATCAAATCCCTAAAAAGAATGGTGAAATATAAGGTTTAGTTAATTATGGAATGTAAACCCTATTTTTTCTTCTTAATATATTCCTCTTTCTTCTTTGATAATTTTATACAATCTTTACCTACATCAGTTATATCTTCGGATTCTATGTATATATCTTCTCTATTTACATCGATATGTGTAGCGATAGGACCTTCTTCTAGGGGACTCGTCGGTAAAGTTACGCTCATATCGTCAAAAGACATCATAGGGACAGTATATGCTTCGATCTGTTCATCCTCATCCATGGTTCTAAGTATCTTAGATTCGATCCTTATATACTCTAGATCTCCATTTTTATCTTTTTCTGCTTCTTTAACAACACCCATATCAGTACCTTCTGAGTCCAATACCTTTGCTCCAACGAGGTTCTTAGCAGGGCTTATCCAAAGATGTATAGAATCAGGAGTTATCTTATCAACATATTTGAGGTTGACTCTTAGATATTCACCAAAGAATCCTTTGTGTATGATCAGTTTAGTTGGATTTAAGGTACTTTGATTGATCACTATGTCACTCACATGACCGAAAACTTCTCCATCTGCATCATATACTTTGGTACCTTTGATGCTGTTAAAAGTAGTTCTTCCATCTTGGACTTCATCTTCTTTTTCATTCATCCCCAATCACATTTGTAGTATCACTTTTCAATTACTTTATCTTTGTGCTTTAATTATTGGTTTTATGACAAAAATTCTCGCTATGATCAACATCATTACAATAATCAAAATTGGATATAAGAACCAATTAGATTCAAGGAAGCCGCCTTCATCGCCCCTTATTGAGCCTTCGTACACTATTCTTCCACTAACTTCATCTGATAATTTGCCTTCCCCAACTTCATTGAAAGCTGATATCCTATAATTATAAGTTTTATAAAATGATATATTACTATCCACATAAGTTGCTTTACCAGTAACAGTGGCAATAAGCTTCTCATCACTATTGCTTTCTGAACGATATATCTTGTAGCCAAGAACCTTTTTACCACCATCGTTTTCTGGTGGACTCCAATCTATGGTAATATTTCTATCACCTTCAGATATTTTTACATCAACGGGACTGCTAGGTGTTAGAAATACGGGTTCGATATTTACTACAGCTTCCTCTGATAGATTGCTCTCTCCAGCACTATTTTCTGCACTCACTTGATAATAATAGGTTATATTGTTTTCGATGTTTCGGTCCTTATAATGAAAAGTCCTACCTGAAACAGTGTTGATCCTGACTTTTTCATCTGACATGATACCCCTGTATATATGATAATGAGCTACGCTTATATTTTTGATAGGACTATCCCACCTCAAAATAATTGTATCGTTCCTGTCAAATTCAGCTGTAAGATTCTGTGGTGGATTAGGTGGTATTTTTTCTATCTCTGGCGTTCCCGATACGGTAACTGTTTTGTTACTCTCTCCTAGAGAATTCATCGCGGTAACATAGTAAAAATAGGTAACATTATTCTTGACATCATAGTCTTCGAAGGTGGTTTCTATGTTTTTTGTAGATTTATAGAATGTAATATTTTCTGAACTCAATCCTCTATATATGTTGTAACCAGTTAAAGGAGACCCACCGTTGTCTTCTGGAATACTCCAATCCAATGCAACGAAACCGTCACCACTTACGACCCTTAAATTTTGAGGTTGAGATGGACTAGTAATTTCTGATGAGCTTTTTATAGGATTCATCAAAGGGTAATTATCTTTGTTCACATCCGAATAGATCCAATACGGGGAATCTCCGATGCCGTCACTACCTTCCAGGTCTTGCTCTGGTCCTCTCATAAAATCAGAACCCTTGTAATTTGACCAATAGTTACCACCGACCGGATATCCATCATCCCAAATGTTACTTTTTCTAGCAGAAACTTGTTGATTATTTTCTATGAAATTATTGTTATAAATTAGGTTCTTTGATGACTCCCTGAGATCGATACCGATATTGTTGTATGATATATTGTTATACCTTAAAATATTAGAATCTGAATCATACATCAAAATGCCTATCCAACGATTCGAATATATCGTATTGTTAAACAATTTATTATCATTTGAAGATGTTATATAAAAACCATTTTGATTGTTTGCTGAGAGAGTATTGTTATTGACATAATTTTCATCTGAAGAGAATGTAAAAGTGATCCCTGTAAATTGACTTCCCATCACTGAATTATTTGTGATGTCATTATTATCTGAAGATGAGGTGTATATGCCATAGTCCCCCTGAGATATTCTATTATCATTTACTCTTGTTTTATTTGTATTCAATAGATATACTCCGTACTCTGCATCATTGATATCATTATGATTGATTTTTAAATTGTGAGAGTGTGAAGATACGACTCCAGCCTTACTTTTTATAATAGAATTATCTCTCATGGTAATTTCGTATGAATACATTAAAGAGATAGAATATTTAGCATTTAAATTTATAACATTATTTCTAATTATATTATTATTGCTCCTTCCTTCGATATAGATGCCGTCATCATCATTAGTTGATACGGTGTTGTTATATACCAAAATATTTTCCGAATCCGTGAGATGGATTCCATCATCATAATTGCTGGTAGCTTCATTGTTATAAACTTTTACGTTTTTAGCTATTTGAAGGTCTATCCCATCACCATCATTACTGAAGGCTGTATTGTTAATTATTGATCCATTAGATGAATTATACATCGCGATACCTTCTCCTGCAAGATATGGATTGCTCAGCCAAGCTGCATTATAGACCATGCAGTTTCTTATAACGAAATGAAGATCGGTATTGCTGATCATTATTGCATTACCTGCTCCTCTTGCATCTATATCATAATTTTCTATGATGAATGGGTCTTCTTTCGTTCCATCACCTTTCCATCCCTCTCTTTCTGCAGTAGAAACAAAGTTATTATTTCCGTTCACATAGATGGGGCCGTGTTTAATTAGATCCTCAGAAGATTTTATAGAATTTTTTATGGGTTTTGTTTCATAATGGTCGTCAATCTTCTCAGGATTTCTGTTTATTGATATTGGTTCTGTTACATCATCATCATCAGGTATGCTTGACCCTATCGATTCATCAATTTTTTCCTCTGATCCTACTGAATTTATAGAGACCAGACTTAAAGTATAGAGCAGGATAAATGAGATGATCAAGGTTTTCTTTGCACCTTCTCGATAATGAATCATTCGTATAAAACCTCCACTCCTGATATTAAGAAATATACTGTCATAAATAAAATAAAACAGGTTTTAGATATATAAACTTACACCTAAATACACCTAAACACCAATTTTTCACCAAAATATTAATAATAGTTGCCCTTCAATTCTGTTTTACCATGGCATTAGAAAAACTAAAAGACGGGCTACAGAAAGCAGTAAAAAAAGTGACAAATGCAAGTCACATCGATAAGAAGTTAGTCAATGATGTGGTTAAAGATATCCAAAGAGCTATGATAGAAGCTGATATGAACGTTCAGTTAGCTCTAGATTTGACAGAGAAATTAAAAGAGAGAGCTCTGACAGAAAAACCACAAGCAGGAATGAGTTCCCGTGAACATGTTATAAGGATTATACATGAAGAATTTGTTGATATACTTGGTAAAGGTGTTGAATTAGAGTTAAAACCTCAAACCATCATGATGGTAGGTCTTTATGGAATGGGTAAGACTACCACCTGTGGTAAATTAGCAGCTTATTTTCAAAAAAGAGGCCTCAATACTGCTCTGATAGCTGGAGATACTCACAGGCCGGCAGCTTACAATCAATTAGAACAGGTGGCTGATGAGGCTGGGGTTCCTGTATATGGTTCTCCAGACGCAGAAAAGGCACCCAAGGTTGTGAGAGAAGGTCTTCAAGAATTTGAAGAATATGATATAGTTATAATAGATACAGCAGGTAGACATTCTTTGGAAGATGACCTCATAACTGAAATCAAACGGATCGAGAGTATAGCCGATCCTGATGAAGTTATTTTGACCGTAGATGCATCTATAGGCCAACAAGCTGGCCCACAAGCCAAAGCATTCCATGATGCTGTGGGTGTAACTAAGACAATAATTACGAAGATGGATGGTAGTGCAAAAGGTGGCGGTGCATTAAGTGCTGTTTCTGAAACCGGTGCACCAGTTGTATTTATCGGAACAGGTGAACGTATCCGGGATCTGGAGAAATTTGATCCGAAAGGGTTTACCTCTAGATTGCTAGGCATGGGTGATATCAAGAGCCTTTTAGAGAAAGCAGAACAGGCAATAGATGAAGATCAAGCTGAAGAAACTGCTAAAAAGATGTTGTCTGGAGACTTCGATTTGAAGGATATGTATGAACAGATGGAGATGTTATCTGGTGTTGGTCCGCTTCAGAAGATAATGGATATGCTTCCAGTCGGTCCTCAAAATATATCTAAAGACGAGATTTTATCAACTCAAACTAAACTCGATAATTTCAAGATCATAATGGACAGCATGACAGAAAATGAGATGGAAAATCCAGACCTGATAAAAGGAGATAGGATAAAAAGGATAGCACGAGGTAGTGGAAAGCATCCCAAGGAAGTCAGAGAGCTACTATCGCATTATAAGAAAACAAAGAGAGGTATCAAAGGTTTCACCGGAAACCGTAAGATGCGTAAACAGTTGATGAAGCAGCTAGAATCTGGCAACGTCAATTTCTAGTTGTTTTCTTTTTTTTAAACTGACCTATAAAGCGACTATCGCGTCTATTTCTATAGGTGCATCCAAACCGATTTTTGAAACCTCTACTGCAGCTCTTGCAGGTTTAGAATCTTTGAAGTATTCCTCATAAACTTCGTTCATATCGTCAAAATCATCAAAATTTCTTAGATAGATCTGCACTTTCACAACGTCATCGATGGAAGCATCACTCTTGACTATTATTGATTTTATATTTTCAAGAGTCTGTCTGGTTGCTTTTTTGATATCATCATCGATTAATTCACCTGTTTCAGGATCGATAGGAATCTGACCTGAGATGAATACTAGGTCATCAAAATCAGAGATCTTGATCGCCTGGCTGTAAGGACCGAGAGGTTCTGGAGCCTCTTTACTATATATTTTTTCCTTCATATGATCACTGTTTTTATAATACATCCAAGAAGATAAAATTTTCCATCAAAACATGTATTTAATAAATATGTTTTTAAATCACAAACGAAACACTCTATATATCGATTAAATCTAAATCATTCATTTTCACTTCTTTTATCGATAGTCCTCTTTTTCCAATGACCTGTAAGGAAGTAGCCAAAAGAAAGGAAAGCTATTATAAAGTTGCTGAGAGCCATCCCCATCCAGACACCAACTATTCCTAGACCGAAACCGAAATCGATTTTGAATAAATACAGATCTATAAAAGGTAAAGCTAATAGTGCTGATAGGAATAAACGGAGCATCCATATCCTGAATAGGGATAGAGCCATTGCTGGTACAGTGTGACCAGTACCTCTAAATGTAGAGTCAAATATTCTGTAAATTCCGAAGAATGGTATGGATATAGAAAAGATCAATAAGTACTTAGCACCTATCCTAATCACTTCTGAATCTTGGATGAAAAATTGGATAATACTTTCTCTGAAAAGTACCATCAAACCGCTTATTGAAAACATGATCACGAGTGCCACTATAATAGCCTTCTTAACGATGTTTTCAGCTCTTTCTTTCTGTTCAGCACCCACATTCTGTCCCACCATGGTCATGGAAGCCCCTGCGAAGCCCCATATCGCTATAGTGATCACGTGGACGACCCTTCTACCTATACCGTAAGCTGCTACTGACTTTTCTCCAAACACTGCTACTAAAGCAAAGAGGAATATGAATCCAAGGGCACTTCCCCCTCTTGCCATCGTTGCTGGCAGACCTATCCGTACTATCTTCTTGATCCAGCTGAACTTGAGTTTAAGGTCTTTTAAAGAGAGATTTATGTTCACCTTGTCATTGAAAAGTAAATAGATTCCAACTACAGCAGCTATCGTTCTAGAAGATGCAGTAGCGATAGCTGCACCAGTTACTCCTAGTGCCGGTATTCCTAATGAATCGACTCCAAAGATAAGGATTGGATCTAGTATGAGATTAAAAATAACTAATATTGCTCTGATAAGCATCGGTGTTATCATATCACCTATACCTCTTAATAAAAATCTGAATGAAATGTATGCGTAGATAAATGGCATACTTAAGAGAACGATCCTTAGATAAGAAGTAGCCAATGGAAATACATCAGAAGGTGTGCCTACCAGTTTCAAAACAAGAGGTGCTATGATAAAACCAACTATACCTGTGGTTATACCTATTATCATCACGAAGCCAAAGACCTGTCCTGCAGCTTCATTGGCCTCACTCTTTCCACCTGCCCCTGTATGCTGTGAGACCAAGGATACACCTGCAGTTGACAGCCCCATCCCTATGGCTAAAAATGAAAAAATGATAGGCCAAGCTGCAGTTGGTGCTCCTACTTCAGCACTACCGAGCTTTCCTAACCAAAATGTATCTACTATATTGAATGCCGTATGTAGAGCACTAGATATCATCACTGGTATTGCTAGAACTAAAATTGTTTTTATTATGGGTCCATTCAATATCTGGTCCCGTCTTTCATCTACATTCTTCTGAAAGAGTTTTTTTAACCTGCTGTAAGACCATCTCATCTTTTAAAACAACTCGATTAATTCACAAATGTTCGAAATCCATCTTTAATTTTGTATCCATCAACTTGCGTAATTTATCAGATAGCTCATCGTATTCTGATATAGTAAGATCTCTGATCGGTTTTCTTGGTTTACCTATATCCATACCGATCTCTTTTGCACTAGCTTTATAGCCAGCTGGGAAGACGCCAGCATTTTTACTGAATCTAGAAAGTGGTGATAGAAGTTCCTTCTGGACCTGTCTAGCTTCTTTTAGTTTATCTTCTTTATATAACTCATAAACTTTAACGGCAAATTCTGGTCTGATATTTGAACTTCCTGGTACGCCACCAGTACAACCCATCATAAGACTGGGAAGTAGTAACGAATCTATACCCTGTAATAGATTGAAATTTCTATCAGTCTTATCCAGTATTGACATCACTAATTCGAAATCACCACTGCTGTCTTTCAGTCCCACTATATTATCATGTTTGTCCGCTAGTTCTGCCACAGTATCAGCTTCAAACTTGACACCTGTAGCACCTGGTAGCTCATAGAGGATGATAGGTAAGTCTATAGATTCAGCGACCTCACCGTAAAAATCGATCAATCCTTGTTGATCTGGTTTTAGGTAATAAGGAGTAACTATGATAACACCATCTCCACCTTTATCTTTAACAAAGCCACTAAGTTCTATCACTTCTTTTAATGAACTTGAGCCAGTACCTGGTACTACTTTTAAACGTCCATCGTTATGGTCTATAACGGTTTCTATGACTTTTTTTCTTTCTTCTATCGTCATAGTAGAAAATTCCCCTGAAGATGCTGATGGGAATAAACCGTGAACACCCCCTTTAATCAAGTAATCGACCAAATCTCTTAATTTTTGTAGATCAAGACTTCCATTTTCTTTAAATGGCGTAAGCATGGGTGGAATGATACCTTCAAATCTAGCCATATAATACTACCTCTACAACCAGCGATAGACTTTTCCTTATTATGTTTTTCGAAGAAAAACCAAAGTTCAGAAGAAATCACTTATCTTATTTCTCCTGTATATGTTTATCTCACTCAAAGTAGTTGTCTTTGTTTGTGAAGCTGCAAAAACGATAGCCTCAGCTACCTCCTCAGGGTTGGTGATCTCATCTTCATCAAATTTGTTCTTGTAAGCTTCTCCTTCTTCTGATTGTATTTCCGTCCTTACCTCTGAGGGATTGATCAACGTAACTGCAACGCCATCCTTTCCTACTACAGCCTCTATACTATGTGCGAATCCCTTGGTCCACCATTTACTAGCAGCATATATTGGATTGAATGATCTAGGATGACTTGAATCAAAACTACCTACAAATATCAGATTTCCTTTCGTCTCCCTTAAATGAGGTAGTACTTCTCTTGTTGTAAAGAACATCCCGTCCACATTTGTTTCCATCACAGCCCTGTAATCTTCAGTAGGAAGAGATTCGATATCACCGTATCGGATAATCCCTGCGTTGTTTACCACTATGTCTATCTTACCGAAATGTTCCTTCGTTTTTTTCACCATATTTTTGATGTCATCTTCTTTTCTCACATCAGTGGGTATTGTGAGTATATCAGTTTCATATTTTTCTAAAATCTCATTTTTAGCATCTTTAAGTTTTGATTCTGTTCTTGATGCTAATGATAATTTTACACCTTTTTCAGCTAACTTATCAGCTGTTGCAAAACCTATACCTGCACTAGCACCTGTGATTATCGCTACCTTTCCTTCTAATTTTTCATGATCTACCATATTACCACCTTTTAAATATCTAAACTTTCTAACATATCTTTCTTGGGTTTTCCATCTTGATCCCAACCCATTATACTATAATAATCATCGAGCATCTTATCCAGGTCGAAAGTGTTACCTGAAGATGCTCCCTCTTCAAGAGGTTCTGAAAATCTATTCGGAAGATGATCATCTTTTCTATTGAATCCCGCCTCTACATTGAATTGTCTTTCTAGGTTATAGATCCTTTCTCCCACGGTATGTAAATCTGTGATCTTGAACTCCTCTCCGGTTACAGCTCTTATGAATCTAGAGTAAAATTTTTCATCCAATGCGAAGGAACTGAATTTACATAAGATCAAAGAATCCAGATAGGCGTTCCTTTCCTGCGATCTTTTTACGACCTCTGGTTTACCGCTTGTTTTGAATCTATCGAACAGCTTGGGAACACCGAATATCTCTTCACCTATCAGGTATCCTCTCAGATGACATCCACCTCTATTAGAAGTGGCAAAAGATAGTGCCTGACCAGAAGCTCCACGTGGATCGTAAGCAGGAAGTTCCATCCCTTTTACACTCATGGAAAAATCACAATCATATCTTTCGCAGATATCAGCAGACCCTTCAGCCAATTCATCTCCTACACCTTCTCTATCTGCTATTTTTTTGATAAGATCGGTTGGATCATTCCCAAAACCAGGTGTTTTATCCCATACACCTTTTTCACTCATCTCCATGGCGCAGGCAATAGTTCCACCTGTTGATATAGTATCTAGTCCCAAGTTATTACACAGATAGTTTGCTTCAGTTACAGTTTCTAGATCAAACAGACCTAAATTCGCCCCTAGAGCCCAAACACTTTCATACTCTGGACCTTTTCCTTCCATATTTTCGGTTTTAGTTTTAAGACCACATCTTATAGGACATGCAAAACAACCGGTGTGTTCTTTAACGATGCTATCTTTCATGACTTCGCCCGATAATTTATCGGCTTCCTCTCCCGTAGCTTCTTGATAATTGTTTTTAGAGAACATACCCAACCAGTTCAGTAGATTCACCAAAATAGGAGTGCCGAATTGTTTCAAACCTCTTGAGGTGACTGGTGATGAATCAATCTTTGACCTAGCTTGTTTTACGTATTTTTTCAAGGATTTTTTATCATAAACTGGAACTTTTTTATTTCCTTCTGCAGTTATCCCTTTTAGATTTTTACTCCCCATCACTGCGCCCATCCCACTCCTGCCGAACACTCTATCTCCATGGGTAACGATAGATGAGAATTTGACCTGATTTTCTCCTGCTGGTCCGATGACTGCAGCTTCTTCATCAAATTCTTCTAAAGTAGAATTTACATTTTCACCCCATAGATCTGTTTTTTCTATATCGATCCCGTTATTTTTTATCTTCAACATCGATGGTTCACTAGCTTCACCTTCGATGATCAAGGCATCTATTCCACATCTTTTAAATTCTCTACCAAAAAATCCACCTACATTTGAATCAGCGATAGTGCCTGTTAGTGGAGATTTTGATGTTACAGAAAATCTTCCTGAGGTAGGTACCATCGTTCCGGTTAATGGACCTGCAGTAAAAACTAAAATATTTTCTGTTAATGGATCACAGTTAGGATCTATCTCATCATACAAAATCTTAGCACCTATTCCCCTTCCACCGATATACTTTTTCAATACTTCCTTTCCAATTCTTTCATAAGATACTTTACCTGAAATTAGATCTACTCTTGCTAGTTGATTCCACCAGCCATTCATGGATATTACAACGTCAACGGAATAATAACTCTTTTGGAAAAGGATATTTTTTGATTTTTTAGAGTTATATAAATTAATCAAAGCTTTTATCAATAGGGTGTTGAATATAAAGATTTTAACAAATAACTGAAAGGTAGGAATTAAATACTAAAAGTACTTTGAGCAAAATATATTTAGATGGAATTAGACCTGAGACGGTCCTTTCCAGATTTCACATAACGAAATAAAACAATCAAAATTAATTATGAGCGTGATTTGATATGGGTAAACCACACAATGCAGAAAATACATGTTGGAACTGTCCAGCAGCCAAATTTAAAGGAAATGTAGATTTTAGAGGTTGTGGTCAATCGAGAAGGATTGTACCAAAGGGTGAAGATAAACAACTGATGATCGAGTGTAGAAGAAGACCAGAACTTGGTCATTTTGAGCCTACTATAACCTTTGAGCAGTGCCCTGAGTGGATCGAAGGAGAATACGGGTATATGCTTGAAGATATGCGTGTGATGATACTTGGAATGGACGGGTATCTTGGATGGACACTAGCATTAAAGTTAGCTAACAACGGTTTCAAAGTAAGTGGCATAGATAACTACACAAGAAGAGATTGTGTGATGGAAAAAGGTTCTCACACAGTAGTACCTATCCCAAGGATGACTAGAAGATTGGAAGCTGCGAGGGAAGAGTTGGGTGTTCATCTTAACTTTAGAAGGATGGATATCAACGACAGGGATTCTTTAAGAGAATTTATAGAAGAAGTTAAGCCGGAATCGATAGTCCACTATGCTGAGATTCCCGCTGCACCTTATTCGATGGTAGATGCAGAACATGCGATCGAAGTTCAAAGAAATAATGTACTTGGAACATTAGGCTTACTGCATATAATGAAAGATGTGGTTCCTATGACCTCACTGCTAAAATTAGGCACAATGGGAGAATATGGTAGCCCATTGACAGGTAGACCCCTTTTCGAAGGTTTATTCCCGAACGATGCTGTTCTTGAATGGGATGATAGAGAGTGGAGTATGGGAGGAGAGATGACTCCTAGAGATCCACATAGTTTTTACCACGTTTCTAAAGTTCAAGACACCTATAATGTATATGAAGCCTGTAAATATTGGTGGTTGAGATCATACGATATCATGCAGGGTGTTATATACGGCGTCCATACAGAGGAATTATCTCAACACCCTGACCTTAGAACTAGGTTGGATTATGATGAATGGTTCGGTACGGTCATAAATAGATTCGTCACTCAGGCGATACAGGATATACCTCTAACTGTTTACGGAGAAGGAGAACAGATCAGAGGTATGATCGCTCTTGAAGATGCCATGGAATGTATGGTCAGACTTATCACATCACCACCTGAGCCTGGACAATATGATGTTGTTAACCAAGTTTCAGGATTACATAAGATCAAAGATGTGGCTGAAACAGTAGCTACAGTAGCTAATGAGGAATTTGATATGGACACAAGCATCCAGAGATTAGAGAATCCAAGAGTGGAAGCAGAGAAACATCCATTTGAGGTTGTTTCTAAAAAGTTACCTCAGGAACATGGATTCAGACCTAATGTGCCTATGGAAAAAGAAGTTGAAAGGATGTTTGAACTTCTGAATCAGGATCACATAAAAAAGAGGATAGAAGAGAAGAAGCATGTAATTATGCCAGTAACTAGATGGTCTGGAGAGAAGAAAGAATCGGGTGTATTGGAAGAGTATAAACCTGGAGAAAAGGAACACGAAGGATACGAAGGAAGATTGGACACGGAGTGAGGTGAACATGGAAGTTAACGCATCCAATATTCATGAAGAAATAGAAAAAGCAGACAAACCCGTTTTTGCCCTTTTTTGGGCTTCATGGTGTACTGCATGTAAAAGAAGTGAAGTAGTATTCGGTGAAATTGAGCAAGAAAGAGATGATATCAAAGTAATCAAAGCAAATGTTGATCAAAATCCTGGTTTGAGAGACGAGTTCAATATCCAGGGGGTACCAACCTTTATGATTTTCAACGGTACGAAGGAGATAGACCGAAGAGTCGGAGCCCAGGCAAAGAGACAACTTATTAAGATGATTGACTCTGTAGTAAACGGATGATCACCGCAGTAATTCCTGCTTATAATGAGGGAGAAAGAATAGAAAAGGTCCTGAAAGAGATCAACAATTATGTTGATGAAATCATTGTAGTAGATGACTGCTCTACAGACAATACAGCAGATGTGTCCGAAGAACATGCTAAAGTTTTTAGAAATGATAGAAATCTGGGCTATGTAAAATCCATTAAAAAAGGTTTTAAAAACACATCTGGAGATATTATTATAACTTTAGATGCAGATGGAGAACACGATCCATCTTATATCCCTGATATGGTTGAACCCATAGTTGATGGTAAAGCTGATCTAGTATTTGGAAAACGAGAGAAAATTCCAAGAATTTCTGAAAGAGTTTTATCAAAGATCGCAGAGTTTAAAGTGGATGTTGTTGATACTGGGACAGGTTACAGAGCTCTTACTAGAGATTTGGCTGAAAGTTTAGATTTGCAAGGATACTGCACATGTGGAATATTTGCTTTAGAAGCTCACAGGAAAGGTGCCGATATTACAGAAGTCAAAGCTCCCACAAGAGATATAAACAAACCAAAAAATATAGCCTGGACACATGTTCTCCAATTTTTTAAAGTGTTACAAGAATATATGCGTAGTTGATCAAAATTAACAAAAAATTTATTTAAAATATAATATTATCATAAAGTGATGGTTGATTATAGTTCTGTGCCTCCACTTCCCGAGATATATAGAAAGAATAAATTCCATATTAAGTATCATGTTTTATCCTTGACGAATAAAAGTACTATCAAGGATGAGAATGATGATATCATAGGATTCTCCAAACAGAAGCTTTTTAAAATTAAAGATGAGATCAGGGTATACAAGACAGAAGAGATGAAAGAAGAAGTCTTCAGAATAAAGCAGAAGAATATAGTCGATATTAACGCTAATTATGAGATAATAGATTCTGTTTACGATTCAACTCTCGGATATCTAAAGAAAAAGCTGTTAGAATCTGTTGGTAGGAATAAGTATGTGTTTTTGGGTCCAAATGGAGGAAAGGTGGGAGAGATAAAGCTGTCTGGTTCTTTTGGTAATAGATTTGCGCAGTCGGTTAAGGGAAAATGGAATTATGAGATAATATATGGGGATGATAACGTAGGAAGTCTTAAAGAGAAGATGACTCTGACCAAGTACATATTTGACATAAATTTCTTCAGCGATTTGGATTATAAGTTAGATAGAAGATTTCCTTTGGCTGTTGCTATGTGTATAGCTTCTAATAAGGGCAATGGTTAAACTTTTTAAACAGATTATTGGTAAAAAACACTTTAAATCAATCATCATTAATCCTTTAGTGATGTAAAAATATTTTCAATAAGAAAGTTTTCATTTCCTCATAAATATCTTCTGTATATCTTCATTTTCAAGTAAATATCTAAAATATTCACTCCCCTTATCTTTTGCAAAATCATATCCTTTCAATACTAATTCTGGCTTTTTCTTAGCAGTCCTGCATACAACAAATTGAGGCAACGACCTAGCGAGTTTCTTTCCTCGTATGATATTTTTTATCGCATCCATCTCTCCCACAGCACCTAAGAATGATATGATGAATTTTTTATCTTCTTCTGAAAGTTGAAAAATTGGTTCATTTTCATTCTCCATATTATCACCATTTAATGATAAGATTAACAACCTATTAAAATATTTTTCAAATTAATTCCATGACATAATCTACAATCCAGATGTAAATTGTCAATCCTGAAAAGAATGTAATCATCGCATATGTCTGAACGGTCCCGATCTTTCTTTTGAGATACTCATAAAGTTCGATCGGGTTGATCTCATCAGCTTTATACTGTTTTATTAGATAGTAAACAGGGATCACAAACAAGCTTATCTTGATGGCGAACAGTAAAGATATAGGAATATACATACCCACTGCAAATCCAAATGTAGATAATGGATAGAACCACATTATAGGTATCGTAGTTGATATCGTATCTAATCCGATATGTACTAACATATTGAACATAAATAGTTTAAAGAATAGTTTTGAACCTGTGACTGCTAGTACGATAATGCTGACGATAAGGATGAAAAACGGAGTATGGGTAAGACCATGATGTTGGATTCCAGGTATATGAAGTCCGTCTATATCCACTAGAATAGAAGAGAGAAGTCCAATGATGATAAATTTCTTCTTATCTGTTAGGTTCTTGGAGATCAGATAACCGTATACCAAATGTGTTGCAGGATTAGGCATTT
>CAYSTL010000014.1:0-20993 GCA_964433785.1 uncultured Thermoplasmata archaeon | reverse complement strand
AGGCATTCGAGAAAGTTGAAGATGCTAAATTCCAAAAGGTTTTGAAAACGATAGCTGAATCTAAAGAAGACTTTATCAAAGCCAAAAATATAGGTTCTGATATCGGAGAACCAATGGGTTTACTAAATAAGGCAAGAGATTCATTAAGGGATGGAGATTATAGAAGTGCTCTGAAGTGGGCCAAAGCTGGAAGAGAAAAAGTAAAAGAATTGGTAGGAAAGCATGAAAAGATCGAGGAAAAGATAAACCAAAGGGATGAATATATCCAAAGATTGACTGAAAAAATAGATATCAATTTTGTTGAATCTCAAAATCTATTATCTGAAGCTCAGGAGTTACTAGATGAAAATGAACATGATGAAGCTGATGAAAAGATCGAGGAATTGGATGAGAAGATAAACAAGACAGCTTACGAGGGTTTGATGGATATAATCGAGAGCGTAGAAGTAACATTATTGACGGCCGAAGATATCGAGATAGATATTGATGAATATCGTGATGAGTTAGAAGATAGTATTGAGAAATCAAAAGAAAATGAATTTCTTGAAGCAGCGGATATAGCTTTTGAGATCAGAGATAACCTTCATGAGACCATCGATCAGGAATTAAACAGCAGGATAGAAAGGATGGATAATAAAATATCATCAGTTTCTGGTGGTATTGATAAAGATGTAGAGGATAGGGTTAAAAGATTTTTAGAAGAAAGTAAAAATTCTTTAGAAAAAGAGTCTTATAGAGATTCTTGGGAGTTCATAAGTAAAGCAGAAAAAGAACTGGAGATGACCCAGAAAGCGAAGGCTGAAGAATATTTTGAAAAAGCCTCTGATCTGATCGATATCGTTAGTACTCTAGAGGTAGAAGGAATAAATATCGAGGATTTAAAAGAACGGATAAGAAAATCTGAGAAATTGTTAGATGAAAAGAATTTTGCAGAATCTATAGAAGGGTCAGAGAATATTGTCAATAGGTTGAATTCAAAACTAGACCAGAAGGCAGATGACCTGTTCTCAGAGGCAAAGAGAGAGGTTTTAAAAGCAAAGAAGGTCGGCATAAATATCGAAAATGCTAGAGAAAGATTGATAGAATGTAAAAAGAAAATCAAGAAAAAAGATTATGCTGAAGCCATAAGGATCGCATATGATATCAGGGAAAATAACAAAAAGGAAAGGAATAGGAGAAATTCGATCAATGAATACATCACCAATGTGATGAATGAACTCTCTGAACTTAAAAAGAAAGAAAAAGCCTCTGAGATGAAAGAGGCAAAGAAAGTTTTAAAAGAGGCTAAAGAAGAAGTTAGAGATGAAAATTATTCACAGGCAAAAAGATTAGCTGAAGATGCTCGTAATAAGATAGATGAGATTAAGGGTAGGGAAGCTATAAACGATCAGATCGGTGAAGTACATGAACAGATGGCCAAGATCGAAGGGATGGATATCGAATTTGAAGATTATGAGGAATGCTCTGAAAAGATAGAAAGTGCGGAAGAATTGGTCGATTTAGGTAAGAACAAGAGAGCTTTGGATCATCTAAAGGATGTAAGAGAGAAGATAAATGAGTATATAGAAGAATCTATTGAAGCCAAGATCGAAGATGTTGAGGGTAAATTAGAAGATTTAGAAGGAATAGGTATCGATTTTTCAGAATCTAAGGACCTTTTAGATGAAGCTAAGTCTCTTTTTGATGATGAATGGTATTGGGAAGCCTATGATAAATTGGAACAGGCTGAAGAGAACATAGAAGAAAAGAGGAAAAAGAGTAAGAAGGCTAGAGATGAATTAAAAGATGTAAAAGATATAATCCAGGAAGCTAAAAGTATAAACACGAAGGTAAAAGAACCTGAGCAAATAATCGAGAAAGTAGAGGATGCTATAGAAGATAACGATTATGAATACGCTCTAGAAGAGTTGGAATTGGCTAAAAGAAAGGTAAGAAATGCTGAAAAGAAAAGGGTTAAAAACATATTGAATACATTCAGAAAGAAGATAGAAAAGGCGAGATCTAAAGGTCTCGATATAGCTCTCGCGGATAATATAATGAGAAGGGCTGAAAAAGCCCGGGACGAAGGAAATTACAGAGAAGCTATCAATCTAGCCATGCAGAGTGAGGGGGAAATAGAGAAGATCGAACTGCAGCAAAAGATAGCCAAAAGGACGATACTGAATGCAAATAAGAAATTGAAAAGGGCTGAGGAGAAAGGGATAAACATAGATCGTGCAAAGATGCTGTTGAACAATTCAAAACGATCTTATAAAGAAGGCATCTATGTTAAAGCGTTTGATAGTGCCTTGAAATCGTCTGATAGATTAGATCTGATTTTAAAATCTTATAATGAATCCAAGGATAATATTGAGAAGATCGAAGAGATGATAGATGAATTTGAAGAAGAAGGCATCGAGGTTCAATATCTACAAGAAAATCTGGATAAGATCGAAGATAAGTTAGAATCGGGTAAATATGAAGAAGCATACGATCTATCTGATGAAACGATAAACAATAATGAAAAACTCGAACCAGTCATCTCAGAGTTGGCCTCTGAGATCGAACATAAACTAGATAGGTTGGAAGAAAAAGGTAGAGATATAAATAAAGCTAGAGAAAAGACTGCTAGGACTAGAGCAGTTATCGATGTTGAGAGTCCATACTTTTTGGTCAAGTTATTGAAGGAAGCTAAAGAAGAATCGGGGATCACTGAAGAGGAAAAATATCATGAATTGGTCGATGAAGTGGAACAGTTGATAGAAAAGGCAAGGAAGTTCGGTGCATCAGTGAGCTCAGTAAAGAAACATATCGAGGAAGCTAAGAGATATGAATCTGAAAATGATATTAAAAAAGCTTATGAATCTATCAAAGAAGCTCAGAACAAAGTAGAAGATGCGCTCAAACCTTACAGTCCAAACCTGAAGGTCAAGGTAGATAAAAGGCCCACTATAAATAAATGGAATACATTGGATGTAGTCATAGAAAACACAGGAAAGGGCGTGGCAAAAGACCCACGTTTAGTAGTCGATGGGGCGGAAGTAAGTGAAACCAACATGCCGAATATGATAAAGGGCGAAGATAAGATAGATGTAGGTATAAACGTGAAACCCTTCGATCAAGAGATATCTGTAAAGGCGTTGGGAATAAGGATATTCGATGATAAAGAATTCTCTGATAGGTTGAAGATAGATGTGAGTGAAGGATTCGAATATATTAAGGCAAAAGAAGCAGGTAGATGTGCTATCTGCGGTGAGAAGATAGAAGAGGGTGAGGAGATAATACAATGCAGTTGTGGAAATAAGATCCATAATGAATGTGCGTTAGAAGAAAAGGTCTGTCCTGACTGCGGTACGAGTCTTGAAGAGGTGGAGGATGTAGAAAAGAAAGAAAAAGTGTCCCGTAGAGTTTCTTTAGGAATCTAGGTGTTTATAAATGAAGATGCTTTTACACGCGTGCTGTGCTCCTTGTTTAACGTATACTTATAAAGTGTTTAGTGAGGATTTTGACGTAACAGTTTATTGGTTCAATCCAAATATTCATCCATTTAAAGAATATGAGCGAAGATTGAATGCTTTAAAAAAGTATGTGGAAGAAAAAGATATCGATGTGATATATGACGATAGGTACGAATTGAGGTCGTTTTTAGAGGGTGCTTTGAGGGAAGACCCAAGGTGTAAATTTTGTTACAGATGGAGATTAGGCGAGACTGCAAAAAAAGCTTCTGAAAATGGGTTTGATGTATTCTCTACAACATTGATGCTTTCTCCATATCAGGACCATGATATGATCAAGAAGATTGGTGGAGAAGAAGGTAATAAAAATGATGTAAAATTCATCTACAAAGATCTGACCGACGGATTTTACGAAAGTCACGACATGGCCGATGAAATGGATCTATATAAACAAGGTTATTGTGGTTGTATATTTAGTGAAAAAGACAGATATTATAAAAAATTGATAGAGTAGTAGAAAAAATCATTCCTTTCTATAGAATTCTCCTGAACCACCACGTTCTTTTATATGTTTTATAGAGTCCTTCGCCTGCTCTTCGAATATCTCTTCTGCAGTTTTGTAGTCCTGTGCCTGTATTTCGACCCTATATTTTGGTGCTGCGATGTAGCTCACATCTACTCTTGAGGATTCTGTATCGTTGAAAACAGATAATGCATATTTGATGTCCTCAACACCATTCGGGTTGGTAGAAGATAATTCTACATATCCGGTTATGCTTACGTATGGCGGAGATATATTCTCTTCAGATACTTGGATGAATTCATCTACCCAATCGCCTTCGAACCCTTCTTCCTCTAATATATCTGGATTGAATGTACATTCTTCGAAGGCTTGATAAAGACTTCCAAAATGATCACTGAGTTCGAAAGCAAAATCGTCATAACACTCATCGATCGTTTTATCCAACCTATCAGCTACGATCTGAAGTAGTTTGTCTGCTTTCTTTTGATTCTTCCAAGCCTGAATCTTTTCTCTTTTTTGATGCTCGTTGACCTGTTTAAGAGATAGATCGATATGACCTTTTTCTTTGTCCACGTTCAGGACCTTACAGACTCTTTTTTCTCCCTCATTTATGTGGTCTTTTATTCTTTTGACCCAACCAGAAGAAATTTCGGATATATGTACAAATCCCTCTTTATTTCCGTATTCCTCAAGCTCAAGGAATGCTCCAAAGTTCTTGACGGTTTTTACATCACAGATAACTAACTCGCCATCACCAGGCCAGTCATAATCTTCTTCTGCCATTATTCTTCCTCTTCCTTTTCTTCGCCAGTAAGTTCCTCTAACACTTCACCTTTGAAATCAGAATATCCGCCAGTAGGTTCAGCTATTCGAGCTCCACATATCTGGCAGTTAACGGAAGATGATACACATTTGAATGTTATCTGTTCATTTCCACAGTCTTCACATTTAACTTTCACGAACGGTTTTGTCATAATAAACACCTATTCCTTAAATTTGAATCTTCTAGCTCTTTGACATTTCTTTTGCCAGGTCTTACCACATTCAGTACAAGTATATTTTAGGTATACTCGTTTAACTGGTTTACCTGCTCCTTCGGGTTTTGACCATGGAAATCCTCCATATCCGGAGGTAACTCTTCTAAATCTTCGTTGACCTTTTCTTAGTTCGCTACCAGGTCTGTTTTTCCCTTTGGTTATCTCCATCTCAGTGTGCGTGTCGCAGTTTGGACAGTAATCCTTAATTTTACGTGGTTTCTTCATGGTATTTCGCTCCATATCATCATTCACTATTAAAATCTTCCCCTCTATAATAACTCTAGATCCACATGATCTAGCTCTTCTAATACTCTTTCTCTGATCTCCTTAGCAGATGGATAGTCTTTTACTATTTTACCTTTTTCCATGTACTTTTCCAAGAGGGGCTCCATCTGTTCCCCACATTCACAGATAGGTTTTTCTCCGTCATCCCAGCTGGTCATCTTATATTCAAAACATTCCGGACATCGATAGACTTGTTTTTTACCGCTGAATTTACCTCTTTTTGCAACCAGTTCGCCTTCCTTTTCGACTATATCCATGGCAAAGTTTATGGTTCTAGCGTTCGATATACTCGTTCCTACGCCGAATGAATTGATGCCAGCTTCTTTCAACTCAGGTATCGAGTACTCGTCCATACCTCCTGAACATATAATGTTCGTATCGATACCTCTTTCTTTGAGTTCCCAATCGACTTCCTGAGCTATGGATTTGAGGTCACCTCTTCTGCTTGAAGGAGTGTCTAGTCGTATCCCGAACAGTTTATCACCCATGGCTTCTACAGCGAGTTTTGCTTCCAATTTTTCATCATAATAAGTATCTACAAGAGCGATCCGTGGGATGTCTTCGTCAAGTACATCATCGAAGGCTTTGAAAGCTTCCTCGGGATCGTCAAAGATTATCGTTAGGGCATGAGGCATGGTTCCTTGTGGTTCTACACCCACTTCTTCAGCACCAGCGATACAAGATATCCCATCACACCCTCCGATGAATGCCGCTCTATCGATCACAGGAGCCAATCCTGGATGCATCCTCCTTATACCGAATGACATAAGAGTGCTGTCTCCAGCGGCTTTCCTGATTCTTGCCGCTTTTGTCCCGACTCCAGATGGATGGCAAATAAATCCGAGTAATGGTGTTTCGAATATACAGAATTCCTTGTAAGGACCTTCTATCACCATCAATGGTGTAAGGACTCCATCCTTACCTTTAGGTCTAAATATGGTACCTTCCGGTATCGAATAAACGTCCACATCTTTTCCTTCAAGAAGGGTCAAGACCTCATCTAATCCGATGAATAATCCCCAATCCCAATCATCAGGAAGTGAGGATGCGGTGAACTCAGCTACTACCTCTTCACCACCTACTCCCTTTTCATCAAATATCTTCATCGTATTTTCGAAGTATACGTCTGTAGTTTTTCCTTCGAATATATCTTCCTCACTAGCCATATGGAATTTTGACATTTTATCTCATCCTAGGGGGTTTTATTTGATTGATATTTTATTTTCTATCAAGTAACTAACGCCGGTCAATAATAAAACTTTTCAAGGGAATATGTATAATTTCCTATATGACTGATGAGTTAATATGGTATGCTGCCTATGGTTCCAATTTGAATCCAGATAGATTTATTTGTTATATCGAAGGAGGGAAACCAAAGTTTTCCAAAAAAGGGATGAAAGGTTGTAGAGATAATACTCATCCAAGAGATACGAAGATCTTTGAAGACAGCTATGATATGTATTTTGCTAAAAGATCAAGTCTATGGGATGGTGGAGTATGTTTTATCAAAGAAGGAGATTCTAGAACTTTGTTCAATCTGTATCTTATTTCTGCAGAGCAGTTTAGAGATATCTTTTTTCAAGAATGTGGTATAAATGAAAGCGATAAAAAAGTCGATTTAGAATTAGATGGACAAGATCTTATTTTTGATGATGGAAGTTGGTATGGAAGAATCCTTTACTTGGGAGGACTGGAAGGTAATCCGATATATACCATGACAGCACCCGAAGATTATGCCGATGAACTCTCGATGCCCAGCAGACATTATCTGTATCATCTGGTTAAGGGTTTGCACGAAACTCATGATATGGATCAAGAGGAGATCAAGGTATATTTAACAGATAAAGAAGACTTTGATGATATGGTAGAATTGGAGAAAGCTTTTAAGATCCATAGAGATAAGAAGCAAAATTTTTATTAATGAGGTCGAGTTCAATCGAATACCACGGAGCACGTGATAACAATGAAACTCAAGAAAGAGATACATCTTAAGATAATCGACAAGATAATAGAAGAGATCGAAGAAGCTTGATTTGGACCTGCGTTAATACTTACCTCTTTTTACGATCGTTATCAGTAACCAAATACCTATAAGAACGGATACTAGGAATATATATGGTGCAAATAAGTTCTCTCCACTAGCTAACACCAATAAAGCTGATCCTATGATTATCGAGGCTGCTATTATAGTAAAACTCAATCTGTTGGAAACAACATCTAATTCATGTTCTAATTCTGATAAACCTTCAACTTCTATATCTATTTTCATTTCCCCCTTCTCTATATTTTCCATCACACTGTCCGCTCTTTTGGGGAAGTTCATGAATAATTCTTTATAATCTTTAAGAGAATCGAAAACGTCCATTATTTGCGATTTTGGGCTGTATTTATTTAACAAAATTTCCTCGATGACTGGTTCTGACGCTTTAAAGAAATCGAAATCGGGATCCAAAGTTTTACATATTCCTTCAGTTTCCAGCAGTGCTCTTTCCATCAGTAAAAAATCCGCTGGGAGAGTTATATTGTGATTTTTAGCGATATTCATTATTTCATCATTCATTCCTTCTTTCACCATCATGTCTGGTTTTCTTTTATATAACTCGATTACATTTTCTATATCCCACATAAGTTCTTCCTTATCAAAATCCCCTCGTATCTCTCCTATGCTTAGAAAATGTTCTGTAACTTTCTCAGTATTTTCTCTGAACATCGCTATAAACATCTCGATCATTTCATCTCTGATATCTTCTGTTAATCTTCCGATAGCTCCGAAGTCTAGGAATACAATATTACCTTCTTCCGTAAAATGAATATTACCAGGAGATGGGTCTGCGTGAAATATGCCGTGGATGAAGAATTGTCTCATCATACTTCTAGCTAGTTTTGTAGCCATCTCTTTATTAAATTCTGGAGAGTAATTTTTATCCATAGCTAAACGTATACTTTTGCTATCTATATTGTCCAAGATGAGGACCTTATCTGTTAGGTAGTCCCATTCTACTTTTGGGATGATGGTCTGTGGTTCGTCTTTAAAAGCTTCATGAAACCTTTGTGCGTTTCTAGCTTCAACAGTATAGTCCATCTCAGCTCTAAGCATTTTCTTGAATTCTAGGATCGTATCTTTTGGGTGATATATCTCACTTTCAGGATATATATCTTCTAGTATTCCGGCAAAACGTTCGATAAGCTCCATATCGGCCTGTACTTTTTGATGAATGTTCGGTCTTTGGACTTTGACAACCACTTCTTTTCCATTTTTGAGGACTGCTTCATGTACCTGTCCAATAGATCCTGCAGCTAAAGGTTCATTATAAAATTCATCGAAAATATTCTCTAGATCATCTCCTAATTCTTCTTCAATTATTTTCCTAGCAACGTCCGGAGAAAACGGTGTCGCTTCGTCATATAATTTTTGTAGTTCTTTAGCAAATTCAGGAGGGACTAAATCTGGTCTCATTCCTAAGAATTGACCTAGTTTTATAAAGGCAGGACCGAGATCTTCAAATAAGTATCGTAGATCTTCTGCATTCACTTCCTTCATCCTTTTTTCAAGTTGTGACTCCATCTTATCCCTAGAAACAAAACTGGTAAGGCCTAGTTCTCTGATGAAATCGACTAAACCGTGCTCTAACAGGATATTTACGACTTCACGTATCCTTTCTATCTTTGTCCTCCGTTTCATGGAATCAATCTAACAATAACCCTTTTAATAATTTAAATCTTTGTGAATTTTTATTAAGGTAGTATTAAGCCTAAAAATATTTAACTGAGTGGTAATTCCTGATTTGTGAAACGATGAGGGATCCCGAACCGTTCAAGATAAAGATGGTCGAACCTTTGAAACAGTTGACCAAGGAAGAGAGGAAAAAGAAGATAGAAGAAACAGGTTACAATGTTTTCAAACTGAAATCCGAGGACGTTTATATCGATCTTCTTACGGATTCTGGCACATCAGCTATGAGTGATAAACAGTGGGCTGAGATGATAAAGACAGAGCAATCTTATGCAGGAAGTGATTCTTACTATGCTCTAGAAGAGGCTGTCAAGGATGTGTTAGGTTTTGAAAATTTTGTGGTCGTACACCAGGGTAGAGCAGCTGAAAATATTTTGTTCTCAGTCTTGGTCGATGAAGGGGATTACGTCCCTAACAATATGCATTTTGATACCACTAAAGCAAATGTAAAACACAAAGGGGGTATCCCGGTAGACTTGGTAAATGAAGAAGCTTTTGAACCGGAAAAAAGGTCTGATTTTAAAGGTGACATGGACGTATCAAAGCTTGAGGATTTTATCGAAGATAAAGGAACAGATAAGATACCTGTAATAATGCTGACCATCACAAATAATACTGGTGGAGGACAACCAGTTTCCATGAAGAATATCAGGGAAGTCTCTAAGGTAGCTTCAGAGTATGGTATACCTTTCTTCTTGGACGCCTGTAGGTTTGCTGAAAACGCATATTTCATCAAACAGAGAGAAGAAGGTTATTCGGATAAATCTATACGTGAGATCACGAAGGAGATATTCTCCTATGCTGATGGATTCACGTTCAGTGCAAAGAAGGAAGGGATGGTCAATATAGGCGGTTTGATCGGGATCAAAGATGAGGAGCTACATAGACAGTGCCAGAACTTGGGTATAATCGTGGAAGGATTCCCAACATACGGTGGATTGGCCTGTAGAGAACTCGCAGCCATGGCTGAGGGTCTCTATGAATCGACATCTGACGACTATCAAAGATATAGACATCAACAGGTACAGTACTTGGCTGATCTGTTGAAGGACGCTGGTGTTCCTATAATAGAACCCGTAGGTGGTCACGCGGTATTTGTGGATGCTAAAAGATTCCTACCAGACATACCACAAACAGAATTCCCAGCTCAGGCATTGACCGCACAGCTGTACATCGAATCGGGTATCAGAGCAGTTGAATTGGGTACCTCAGCTTTCGGTGAGACCGATGAGGATGGTAATGTGGTTCCAGCACCTGTCGAAAATATGCGTCTGGCGATACCAAGAAGAGTTTACACATTGAATCAGTTACAGTATGTAGCTGAGTCTATTATCGAACTTTATGAGAATAGAGATGATATCAAAGGTTTAGAGAGGACGTATGCCCCTGAATTATTGGGACACTTCATGGCTGAGTTCAAGCCTAAAGAAGAATGAATTCCTTACCTTTTATTTTTCTATTTAGGGAACTGCACCTCGTACCTTCTGTTTGGCGAAGGTGAAATTCTCAATATGATATCCCGTTCCAAACTGTAGTATTTACGTCTTTGCTCCTTCCTTGAGGATATGATCCCTGCATCTTCCAATTTTTTTAGGTGATGTTTAGCTGTTTTTCCGTCCATACCCACTAGATCCATCAGCTGTGAGACATACATGTCTTCCTTTGAAAGTTGGTACAGTATCTTCAACCTCGTTTTCGAGCCTAAGATCTCTAATCCATCCATCTGCTACACCTTTACGTATAATATTCCAAAGTAATTTTATATATGATAAATTTTTTGCTTAAAATGGTGTTAGAAATGGCTGAAATACCAAAATCAGAATCAAAGAAGAGTGAAAAAAGAGTGATCACAAGCGGTGATATGGAACATGAGGTTTATTTGAACAGAGAGCAGATAGCAGACTTCCTGATATCACTCGGTGAACAGATGAAAGAAGGTGATGAAATAAACGTGACTACAGATGAATGGGAGATACCGTTCAAGTTCAGAGAACCTATAGAGTTAGAGATAGAGTACGAAGGTTACGGTGAAAAAGAACTGGAAATAGAGTTAGAGTTCAAAGGGAAAAGAGAGGATAAAGCACCAAGCGTATCATAAAAACCCTTTCTCTTTTTAACTCATTCTTTTATATTTATCGATTAGTTTAGGCCAAATCTTGATATATGCATCTTGTCTTTTCTAAAAATCAAGGGACAATAATGAATCTGTTCATTACAGCGTTCGAATCTATCGCAGTTCTGATAGGGATAGGTATCGTTGGATTTTGGATAATAAAAAGAAATATAGTTTCAGAGAAGGCAATAGACCTATTATCACCATTATCTTTGGAGATAGCTCTTCCCGCACTCATTTTTGTCAATATAATCTCTAATTTTTCACCCGATAGTTTGACGAACTGGTGGCAGTTACCTTTATGGTGGTTGTTTTTCACTCTAGTCGTTTCAGGTCTTTCTTGGGCATTATCTTTTATTTCTAAAAAAGAAACTAGGCCAGAGTTCAGGATATCATTACTTTACCAGAATGCACTTTTTGTACCTATAGCTATCTTTACTGGTATCTTCAGTTCGAGTTCTGAAGTTCTTGTTTACCTTTTCATATTTGCTTTGTTCTATCCTGCTTTTTTGTTCAGCACGTATCTCTTCTTTTTGGGTGAGAAAAAATTCGTTTTCAGGAAGGATAGGATATTTCATCCTGTTTTCATAGTTACATTGTTAGCTGTTGGTTTACAATTGGTTGGAGTTGGAGACAAGATACCTACGGTCCTGATGTCCGTCTTAAGGCTTTTGGGCGGGATGGCCGTTCCTCTGCTGATGTTGGTCATAGGGGCGAACCTCTATATCGATTTCAAGGAGAAGGGAAAATTCAACGTGAAGGAAGTTCTAAAATTTGTATCAGTTAAGAATATCTTATTCCCATTGGTTTTCCTTGGAATCATTTTATTGGTAGATCCTGGGAAATATATTGCTCTGATATTACTCGTACAGAGTGCAGCTCCACCGGTGACTGCAGTTCCTATATTGACAAAAAAAGCTGGTGGTGATCAAAAGTTAGTGAACCAATTCTTTGTGGGTAGTTTGTTGACGACTGTTATAACGATCCCCCTGTTCATCTATCTGTTTGACATCTTTTTCAACATACAGATCTGATAAGAAAAATTTTTATTTTTGAAATATCATCATTAAATGAATATGATATCAAGAGATATCGATGGTAGTAAGATAGAGGTTGTTCAGGGTGACATCACAGATCAGGATACTGATGCTATAGTGAATGCTGCTAACAAAAGACTCGCTCCCGGTGGTGGTGTAGCGGGTGCTATCCACAAGGCAGCTGGACCTAAACTTTGGGATGAGTGTGAGAAGTTGAACGGTTGTGAAACCGGTGATGCCAAGATAACTAAAGGTTATAATCTAAAGGCTGATCATGTAGTCCATACTGTTGGACCGGTTTACAGCGGGAAGGATTCTGATGAATTAAATCTAAGAAAAAGTTATCGAAGAAGTCTTGAAGTCGCTGTAGAGAACGGGATAAAAAGCATAGCTTTTCCAGCTATTAGTACCGGAGCTTTTGGATATCCAACAAAGGAAGCTGCACATATCGCTTTCGAGGAGATAAAGGGTTTTTTGGAAGAGAATGATCAACCCGAGCTGGTGAGGGTGGTTTTATACAACAGGGATGACTATGAGATCCATGAAGAAGCTCTTCAGGAAATTGCATGATCCATCATTTTAGACAGTAATTATTACACATATGTGCATAAACTATATATATTATAACACATATGAGTAACAAATGTGATAATATGCCAAGAGGAGATGGAACAGGTCCCGAAGGGTTAGGCCCGATGACAGGTAGAGGATTAGGTTATTGTGCAGGTTATGATAGTCCAGGATTCACTAAAGGAGTAGGAAGAGGACTAGGTCGAGGACTCGGTAGAGGTCTAGCAAGAGGCAGAGGCCGAGGAATCGGCAGAGGTCTTGCAAGAGGCTTCAGAGGTGGAAGAGGTAGAGGCCGAGGGTTCGCACCTCCGGTCCAAAGACCAGCACCTGCTACTGTACCTTATCAACATCAGAGAGTTCCGATTTATTCGCAGGGATATCAGCAGGAAGGTGCTCAAACAGGTTCACCTACTTACAGTCAAGAGTATACAAAAGAGGATGAGATCAAGGAACTCAAAGCATACGCTGATGACTTGAAAAGAGAATTAGAAGAGGTTGAAAAAAGGATAGATGAGATCTCTGAGTAAAACTCTATCTGAACACCTTTAATTTATTTTTCTATTTCTTCTTCAACTATTATTTCAGAGTTCATGCTGTTGGCTATCAGACAGTTATCTTTTGCTAACTGGATCGCTCTTTTTATCTTCTTCTCTGATTCTTTAGATTTTATCTCTGGTCGAAGGTATATCTCGGTAAATTTCTTACCATCATCTACTTCTTCTAATATTCCCTCAGTTTCAAGTTCAAAATCATCTATATCTAATCTCATCTTGTCGCACATCTCTTTGAAGGTGATAGAAAAACACATCGCTAGAGAGCCAACGAAAGCATCCTCAGGATTAAGCATCCCGTCTTTACCGCCGAATTCAGACGGTTTATGAAAACTGCATGAATATCCTGATTCCATCTCCATTTCGCTGTGTTTTCCTTCTTCATCAGTCCATCTAGTAGTAGATTTATAATTCCAACTCATGGTTTTGCAAATATAGAACACAAATAAAAAACTTGCTGTTATTTATCGTTGATTTTCAATATGATTTTTTCCCTGTTTCATGTCTTTTAGGTAAGGTTTCAATCTGTATTCCATATACTGTTTGAGGATTATAAGGATTGATCTTCGTGAGTCAACATGTAAAGAAAAAAAAGGAGCTAAAGATCATGTTTGGGGATCTAACCATCTATACGTGTCTTCCCCTTCCATATAGGGTTTTTTAGAGACTTCTTCATTTATAACGAAATCTCTACAGATCTGACTTATTTCTTCTTCTTCGACATCGATCTCAGTATCTTTTTTCAAGATATCCTGGATTTCAGAGATCGTCAGCTCATCACTGTCCATCAAACATTCTTTAACTGCCATCTTTGGAGTCAGTTCGTTCCTCTCTGACCCATCTTCACTTACATAGAAAAATCTGTAATAAAGTCCTGAGCCAATGCCTGCTGTTAAGATCACTGCGATTATACATAGGATCGAAACGGGAACACCTGAAGTTATAGAATCATCCTCTTTTTTAACTGATACTGAATAATATTTTGATACCTCATGCTTACTGTCAGTAACTCTGACTTCTAGTATATGTTCACCTTTATCCAGATCAGTAGTGATCTCATTCCCAGAACCTATTTTCTCATCTTCGATAAACCAACCAACGTTCAAATTCTCATCTTTACAATCGTCAGCGATGACGGAGAACGAAATTTCTCCTACAGTTGTCTCCTCAGGGATGTCTTTTGGAATGATTACTGGAGGATGATTAACATCGACTTCTGTTTTCTCTATGAAGCTGTTGCGATTGCCTAGATCGTCTACAGCTGCGATCTTTAGGGTCTCCGTTCTATTATCTGTGAAGGTATAGTTTATGGAAGTATCAGTTTGATTTTCTAGATACAGAGAAAGATTATTATCAGTTCCACCTGTATAAATTTTATATCTATCTATACCTGAGTCATCTGAAAAATTCCATTTGATCGTTTGTGTTAGGTTGTTCGGGTCGGTTATTTTTTCAGGTATCTTACAGCATTCCAGTTTCGGTCCTTCATCATCATAGAAAACTTTGGATTCATATATTTTTGAGACTTGGCCATCTTTAGTTATATATCTCGCGTATATCTTCTGGATACCATATTGTTCATCGATGGTAAATTGTAACTTTTCAGTGTAGTCAAATATCTTCGGATCCTTAAAATCAGAGTTCTGACTGATCTCTACTTTTTCTATCTCTGCGAAGTTATCATCTGCTGATAAGTTTAGAGTTATAGTTCTGTTATCGGTCTTATTTTTGTACACTGATAACGAACCGGTAGGTGAACTTTTATCAAGTATTATGGAATCTTTTACAGTTCTAGAGATGAAACCTTTTTCTGTTCTCACCTGAAGATAGATGTTATGTTTTCCTTCCTCATCAGTCAAAGTATAATGCGTTATATCATCTAGAATGATCCAATCAGTGTCACTTTCTAGAAGATCACGATCATCGCTGATCCTCATCTCTACTACTTCACTGAATTCGTCTTGTGCTGTGATCTGTAATTTGATCTTTTGGGCTTGAGTTATATCATCTTGGTCTGATATAGATATATTTAGATAGTCTATCCTTGAATTCACGAAAAAGGTTTTTTGATCGATGGAAGTCTTTCCTTCGTTGTTGGTAGCTCTGACTTCTACTACATGTTTACCGTCTTTTAATTCACAGTTGTATGATGTTTTATTCTTGATATACATCCAACCAGAGTCATCTATTTTAATATTGTAATGATCTATCCCTGAGATCTCATCGATGCCTTCCCAATCTATCTCAATCTTTTCATCGGTAAGAATTTTTGAATCTTTAGGGGATTTGATAGATACATCTAAAGTCTTTTTTACGTTCTTAATCTCATAGTCACCTTCAACTGGTGATCTTATCTCATCAAAACCATCACTTGTTTCAAAATGATAGGTGTGGTCTCCTTTACTCAATTTACACGAGTATTGATACAGACGACCTTTCTTATAATCAGAATTGTTGTAACCTTTCATCTCATGTTCTATACCATCGATCATGATCCTGACAAATTCAGGTTCATCACCATTTTCATCGATGTAATTCAGAGTGAAATTATAGATGGATGACGTATTCCCATCTTTTGGTGTTACTTTTGTGTTTTCTATTTTTGGACCAATATTTCCGATGTTGATGGTCCGATTGAGAAAAGCGCTATAGTTATCTTCATCAGATACCTTCAATCTAACACTATATGTTCCAGTTCTATCGTATACGTGAGTTGGATTTCTCTCTTTGCTGTCATAGCCATCACCAAAATCCCAGCATACTTCTTCGATACTTCCGTCTAGATCTACAGAATCATCCAGAAAATTGATCCTTGTATTTTTCTTTGGAACGGAAGGTTTCCAAGTAAAATTTACTGTTGGTCTTCTATTTTCTATCTCGACTTCTTTGCATATAGAAGATCTATCACCCATATCGTCGAACACAGTCAGATTTATCTTGTATATCCCTTCATCGCTATAGAAATGGGTGGGATATGGATGAGTAGATTCATTACCATCTCCAAAATTCCAATACCAGTTTACTATTTCACCGTCAAGATCGGTGGACCTGTCTGTGAAATTGATGACTTCTAAAGTTTTATGTTTGGTTGAGTTAAAAGAAAAATCAGCTATCGGTGCTCTATTTTTGATCGTGATAAATTTGCTGATATTCGAGGAGGCACCGTCATCATCGATCACTTTTAGTGTGACATTGTAAGTTTTATTTTTGATATATGTATGGGTTGGATTCACCGAAGTGGTATGATTACCATCTCCGAATTCCCAGTGACATTTTATGATTTCTCCATCTACATCATCAGAGTTATCGATGAATTTGACCTCATCTCCGGACTCATATCTCTTTTTAGATAAAGTGAAATTAGCAGAAGGTGGTCTGTTCCTTACATGAATAGCTTTCATTATGGTGTTTGATTGATCATCATCATCGGTCACAGTCAGAGTTACCTCGTATTCCCCGTCCTGTTCATATGAATGTATAGGGGTCGAAAGATTTGAAGTATGACCGTCACCGAAATCCCACCTGATATCGATTATCTCACCATCGCGGTCTCTGGACATATCGTCGAATGTTATATTTGTCGATGTACAGGGTTCTTTTGGCCAATGATCGAACTTTGCCTTAGGAAGACTGTTTTTTACCTTTATTTTCATACTTTTTTCTGAAGAGATACCGTCGTCATCTATGATTTTAAATGAAATATTGTAAGTTCCATCTTCCTTATAGATATATGTAGGATTTTGATTAAGAGATCCATTTCCATCTCCAAAATCCCAATGCCAGCTGACAATTCTTCCATCCCTGTCTTTTGCTTCACTTTCAAATTCAACTACATCTCCAGCTTGAGGATCGATGGGAGAAATCGATAGATCGATTTTTGGTGCTCTATTTTGAACTAAGATCGTTTTGTTACACTCACTCGTTTTACCGTCTTTGTCTTCAACTACTAATTTGACGTTATAAAAACCATCGTCAGAAAAACTGTGAATTGGATCTATAACGTTAGATGTGTGTCCATCTCCGAATTCCCAGTTCCAGGAGGAGATGGTCCCATCTGGATCAGAACTGTTGTCGAAGAATTCGATATTTTCGTATGTTTTTACTGTATCATCACTCACTGAAAAGTTAGCAATCGGTTTTTCATTCATCACATCGATGGTTTTTGAAATTGTTTTCGTCGCACCATCATCATCTTCTACAGTAAGCACGACATCATATTTTCCAGCTTTTTTATATCTATGAGTAGGATCTCTTTTATCACTTCCTGAGCCGTCGCCAAAATTCCATGAATATTTCATCAATTCACCATCGGGATCGATCGATTCATCTTCAAATTTAATCAGTTCACCCGAATATGGAAGAGATGGAGTGAACGTAAAATCTGATTCAGGTGGTGTATTTTTTACTGAGATATTTTTCCTGCAGCTGTCACTGCTACCATCGTCATCTATAACGGTGAGTACTACTGTATAATCACCATTTTCGGTGTATCTGTGAGTTGGTGAAGGATTTTTACTCGTATGACCATCGCCGAAATCCCATGACCAAGATGATATTTCGCCATCATCATCTTTAGAGATATCTTTGAAGTTGATAACATCCTCAGTTTTGGGTTTAGAAGGAGAGTATGTAAAATCGGCTGTAGGAGGCTGATTTTTGATCCTGATCTTTTTATCGATCGTACTATTTTTTCCATCATCATCCGTTACTGTAAGGGAGACCAGATAATTACCATCATCACTGTATCTATGAGAAGGATCCTTATCCTGGCTCTGATTACCATCACCAAAATCCCATCTCCAATCAGTGATCTGACCATCTTTATCAAAAGATAAGTCATCGAAATTTACAGAGTCAGCAGTTGTAGGCGTTTCAGGAGAGAAAGAAAAATTACATTCAGGTTTTCTGTTCAATACTTCTATTTTTTTTGTTACTGATGCACTATCGTTATCATCATCCATTATCTCTAAAGTAACATGATAGTCACCGTTTTCCTCAAAAGTGTGATCGACTGTTTTTCCACTTGATCCACCCCCATCTCCAAATCTCCATATGTATGATCTAACCTTACCATCGGTATCGGAACAATCACTGGTAAAATTGATTTCATCACCAGTATACGGTCGCTTGGGTGTGAATGAAAAGTCCACAGAAGGTTCCCTGTTCTGTATCATCACTCGTTGAGTCTTATTGTTTACGCTGTTGTCGTCATCCTTAACTGAAAGTGTGACGTTGTAGGTTCCTTCATCGGTGTAGGAGTGACTCGTATTTCTTAGATAAGATTCGCTACCATCACCGAAGTCCCAATGTACTGATTTGATGGTCCCGTCAGTATCCTCTGATTCGAAAGTGAAATTTATTAATTCTTCAGTCAAGGGATTCTTATCGCTTATCGAGAAGTCAACTTTTGGTTTCTGATTGGAGACCGGGATATTTTTTGTGAAAGTATCGGTAGCTTTAGAGTCATCTTTCACGGTCAGTTTTACATCATACAAACCATCATCTTCATATCGATGGGTAGGGTCGGGGTTGTTACTCGTGGTACCGTCTCCAAAATCCCATCGCCATGAGATTATTTCTCCATCATCTGAGGAATTATCTTCAAAATGGATAACATCAAAGGTCTTTATATTGTTCGGGCTGTGAGTAAATGAAGCCTTGGGTGGACTATTCTCAGTCTGTAAAAGATCATCACTAGAGCCCTTGGCCGATGAAGAGAGTGTGAAAATAGATGAAAGTAGTAAGATGATCATAGTGATTGAAACCAAGCACTTGATTGACTTTTTAGATACCTCGATCAAACTAACTTTTGACTTAACTTCCTTACCTTCCATACCCATGAATTTACACCTGCTGGTATAAGTATAAATTTTTTACCTAAGCTCGTAATAAACTCTGTTTTATAATTTTTACGGATACAAAGAAAAAGTTAAGAAATTGGTCTTAAAAATAAGATTTAGTCATATAAATTCCTGGATGTGTGATATCACTTCTTCCTTACCATCCTTTCTGAATCTTTTCGGCAGGTCCTCATAATTTTCTTTAAGATCCAACGTTTCCTCTATATCTTCTAACCATCTTCCTGACAAGAAATCGTCTCTTGATATCTCTTTAACGACATCTAGCTCTTTTAAAGTTCGAATGGCTGAACGGTCTTCTATTATATCTCGGCTGGTCAGTATCATCGGTTTTCCAGATCTTATAGCCTCGGCAGCAGTGCTGTAGCCGAATTTTGATACAACGAGGTCAGAAGCTTCGATGTAGTTTTGGACATCGTTCTCCTTTTGAGGTATGATATAATCAGGGTTATCGATTAACTTGTTGTCATGGAACGAGATAAAACTCATATTAGCCTTTATTTTATCTGGCACATCTATATTGAACCCATTGTTTTCATTGACCGATTTTCCGTGACTGAAATAGATAAGGGCCTTGTTTTTATTGTGATCTAAGATGTGCCTCATCTGGGAGTAATTTTTCGTAGGACTCCTTGAAACTAGGCCTATCTTTTTGTGATCTGAAAATGGGTTGATTTCGGTTTCCATCGGGAGCATCAATCCAAGATCAGCTTTTTCATACATATCTTTGATCTGGTTAACCTCTTCTATATCTCCAAGAAGATCTTTGTAAACTTCCCACCAGGTAAAGTTAGAGATCCCGATGGAAGGTAGACCGACCTCTTCAGATACTTTAAAAGGCTTATAGCCTATATCGGACACTATCAGGTCTATATCTTTCTGTTCGCAGAATTTTTTCTCGTTATTGACATAGGAATCGATATTGCATAATTCTAGATCTAATAGATTTTTAGTTCTCTCTTTATCGATGTCTAGTTTTTCATCAGTATAGTAACCAAAATCGTTTCTGACTCTCCTAAATTTAACTCTATTTTCGTTGACAAGGTTATCTATGATGAACTGAAGTGGATAAGAACAGTTAACGGTAACGGAGATATCTTCGTCTGAATTCACTAAGCCTTTGATGATCGATATACTTCTAGCTGCATGTCCATATCCGTGGTCTGAAATGTAATAGGCAATATTTTTCATACCTGATTCACCCAAGCGTGGATAGGATTAAACATTACGGATATAAAATAATTATGCCTTTATAGCCATATTATACGTTTTCACAATTAAAATCTTTAAATATTTTTTACCATTATATGTTTTTCGCATAAAAATTAAGTAACCTCAAATTTATATTTTATTTCCCGGAGGAGAATCGTATCGGTGAAGATATCGATGAGGAAGATGAATATATTATTGAAAATATAATGCTCCAGGATCTTAAAACGGGTCTACCTGAAGACCTGGCTAAAGATATCGCTAAACGGATATGTTCGATTTTAGAAAGTTATTGATATGAGATTGGGATTTTGAATAGAATATAAAATAAAAGATAAAGATTGTGAAGAGGTTTATTCATCATCCTCTTCTGATTTTCTGAAAGTTTCTAAAGATAGTCTCACCTTTTTCATCATAGGTAATTCATCAGGATTCTCTGTGATCACTCTCACCTCCGAGTGAGTAACTTTAGTTAATATGATTAGATTATTTATCTTTTTTGCCTGATATTTTCGATGATCACTTTTGAGAAAATAATTAAAAAGCGTAATATTTAAATATTTTCTAATTTAGTACTAGATGGGTTTGAAAGATGAAAAAATCGATGATTCTAATAGTTATTTCATTGTTGATATTGAGTATC
>CAYSTL010000013.1:0-21147 GCA_964433785.1 uncultured Thermoplasmata archaeon | reverse complement strand
ATCGGAAAAACTGGAGTCAGTGTAACGGTCGCAAGAACTATCAAAAAAAATGGTTTCGATCCAGTGATCGTGTGTATGGGTAGAGGCGGTCCACCTCAAGCCGATTACATAGACCCAACCACCATGGAGATGAATGCAGATACACTTCTTGAAGTTGCTGAAAAGGGTGGACACGCTGCCTCAGATTACTGGGAAGACGCTTTACTAGCACAAGTCCCTACTGTAGGATGCAGAAGATGTGGTGGAGGGATGTCTGGAAACCCATTTTCATCGAACGTTATAGATGGAGCTCTAAAAACAAATGAGATATCACAATCATTCGTGATAATGGAAGGTTCAGGTTCAACATTCCCACCGATAAAAACTGACGCCCGCATAGTCCTGATAGGTGCAGCCCAACCATTGTCCAATATTTTGGAATACTTCGGTCAGTACAGGATAATGACATCGGACCTGGCTATAGTGACCATGTGTGAGGAACCCATGGCTTCAGATAGAAAGATAGAAAATATCGAAAAAGGCATCAAAAAACTGAATTCAGATCTAGATATAGCTCTAACAGTGTTCAGACCCGAACCTCTCCAGGATATTTCTAATAAAAAGGTGTTCGTGGCCACCACTGCTCCCGAAAAGATACTACCAACGATCAAGGAATATCTGGAAGAAAACCACAGCTGTGAGATCGTCGGAATCTCAAATAAATTATCTAATAGACCTGAATTGAGAAAGGATCTTGATGCAGGATTGAACGAAGCAGATATACTGCTCACAGAGATCAAAGCAGCTTCTATAGATGTAGCCGGTATGAGTGCTAAGGAAAAGGGTGTAGAGATTGTATTCATGCACAACAAATCAGTCCTGGTAGGTGGTAATATCGAGAACCTAGATGATGCAATATTGGATGTCTGTCAAAAGGCCGTAGAGAGGAGGGGAAAATAGATGATCCAAGTAACAAAAGAGGGATCGAAATTTCCTTTTTCTAAAGGTATCCTAGCAAGATCACTGACTATCACAGGTCTGACTCTCGATGAGAGATACGAGATCGTCAAAGAGATAAACAAAGAGCTAGAAGAAAGTGAAAGAAAAGAGATCCCTTCCAAGGAGATAAAAGAAAAGGTCAGAAAAAAACTGCTAAAAAAAGGGTACAAGGATGAGGAAAAGTTTTACCGAGTCTCAAGAAAGATACGATACCTGGAAAGACCTATCTTGATCCTTATAGGTGGCGGTCCAGGAGTCGGAAAATCAACCTTGTCTTCAGAGTTAGGTCACAGGTTGGGAATAAACCGTATAGTCGGCGGAGATACAGTTAGAGAGATCATGAGAACTATGCTGTCTTATGAGCTGTTCCCCCCTTTACATGAATCAACATTCATGACAGATAAAACGGTCAAAGCACCTTTAGTCAGCAACAAACTCATACATGGTTACGATCAGCAGGTGAGTCTTGTAAGTGTAGGAATAAATGCAGTTATAGATAGAGGAATAAAAGAAGGACTAAACACGATCATCAATGGAGTTCACATAGTACCCGGTTATCTAGATCTGGATAAAAAAGACTGCTGTTATATCTTCCAATATGTCCTCGAAGTACCCGATCTGGATGAGCATATTGAAAGATTCAAAACAAGGGCAGAAGGGAGTCACAGAGATCCATCAAGATATATAGAAAAGATCAACAAGATCAGAGAGATACAGGAATACACCATCCAACAGGCTAAACAACATGATGCTAAAGTGATAAAGAACAAAGATATGGAAACGACAATTAGAAATATCATGGAAGATGTAATCAGCAACTTAGAATCGGAGGTTTAAAGATGGAAAAAGCAGCACCTAAATTCTATGACATGGAGCATCCAATAAGGACATTCGTAACAAAAAGAGTTATCGGAGTCAAACCTGAAACTACTGTCCAGGAAGCTGCTAAAAGGATGGTAGAGTTCAATATCAGTTCACTAACAGTTGTAGATGAGGAGGAAATAGTCGGTTTCTTCACAGATGGAGATATAAAAAAGAGAGTGGTGGCTGAAGGACTCACACCAGATATCCCTGTTAAAGAAATAATGACTACTGATCTGATAACTGCAGATATCGGTATGGATGTAAAAGACGTTCTTGAGCTGATGGCTGATAAAAACATCAAGCATATGCTTGTGGAAGAGAAAGGGGAGATAGTCGGGATACTTACCTTTGGTGACCTTATAGATATACAAAAACAAAAATTGGAGACCTATATCTCGAGGGAATGAAATGAAAATACTACATATCTCAGACACACATATCGGCAGCGATAAGTACTTCAATAAAGATTCTTTGGATGAGGTTCTAGAAGAAATAAAAAAAGATAATTTTGATTTACTCATCCATTCAGGAGATCTAACGCAGGATGGTAAACTGGAGTATTATAAAAAGGCTCAAAAATTTCTAAAAAAGATAGATATCCCATATGTGATAATACCAGGAAATCATGACAAAAGGAGTGGAGGGATCTCTCTATATAAGGACTACGTTGGTTCACCGAACGGAGTTGAAGAGATCGGAGATGCCGTTATAATCTACGTGGATAGTGCCATCCACGACAGCAACATAGGAAGAGTGGGCATGGTTAAATTCAACATGATAAAACAGGCTCTGGGTGAATATACTGATAAACCGATCAAGATAGTCGTATTACACCACCATACGATCCCGATACCTATGGCCGGTAGAGAAAGAAATGTACTTTCCAATGCTGGTGATCTGTTGGACTTATTTTTAAGGTCAGATGTCGATCTGGTAATCTCAGGACACAGACATTATCCAAATGTTTATCAGGTTGAAAAGACGGTTTTCGTAAATGCTGGTACAGTCTCGGGAAGAAAGACACGATATGGTGACGTTAACTCTTATAATATAATAGATATCGATGATGAAAAGTTATCCGTTAAGACCAATCGTATCGGTAAATCGACTAAGATAAATACCTTTTCTAGGGATGAAAAACGTATTTTCTATGACTTCGGAAAAAAGGAATTCAGTTTAGCTCATATGTCCAATTCGTTTATATCCTCGTCCACTAAATTTCGGTATACTCATTTTTTTAACGCTCTAAATAAGATCAATTCACTCGATGTTGATCTGATCGTACACTGTGGAGGGATAGTAAAGGAGGGGATAACAAAAGACTATGACCTGGCAGATAAATATATGTCCAAGTTCAAAGCACCTATAATCTATACTCCTGCGGGAAGAGATATCAACTACCTAGGTTACAATCTCTTCTCAGAATATTTTGGAAAGATGGATCAGATATACACGGATAACAAAGTTTTTCTGCAGGGTATAAATTCAGCTCAGTATGATTCCACTATAGGGGTCGTTGGTTCTACTGAGAGGGATGTGCTTTTCCAAAAACTGAGAGAGCGAGATGAATCCTTTAAATGTGTTTTCCTTCATCACAATGTTCTACCCATACCTCATGCTAGAGAGAAAGGGCTCCTGGAAGATAGTGGTGATCTTTTGAGAGGTGTGGTGGATGAAGATGTAGATCTCGTTTTGACTGGTACTTCGTCTCATCCTTTCGCCTCTAAAGTTGGAGATACAGTTATCGTTAACGCAAATTCTATAAGCAGTGTATATCAGAGAAGTCTGTATGGCAATTCTTTCAACCTGATAGATATATATGAAAAAGTGATAGTAGTTTCTGAGATAAACAGTCTATGGGGTACCAGGAGAATAATGGGCATGTGGCAGAGGAACAGTCACTAGAGAACAGTGTTCCTTATCTGAGTCTGTATCTCTTTCAATCCTTTTACTGTCAGGCCTTTCTCTGACTTTCTCATGGTCATGAGTTTCTGGAACAGAGGCATCATCTTCTTTTCACTGACCATATCATGGGTAATAGAAGTCTCCATCGCATAAACCAGGTCGTTGAAGGCATCGTTCTTATCTTCTGATAATTCCTTCGTAAGTATCTTCTGAACCATCTTGGGTTCTGTCTCTTCGAGTCTATCTTTTTCCTCTTCGATGAAAGAATCGAGCTCCTGTAGATCATCCTGATACAGCTCCCATCCACTTCCACCTACATTTTCTTCCAGATGTTCTATCGAGGAAGGACCGGTCAATGCAGTTATTATTCCATCTTGATTGATCACCCAATTGATCGCAACCTGAACAGGTGATTTATCGTATTTATCACCGATCTCTTCCATCTTATCCGTAATCCTCTGAGCCGACTCGAATCTAGCATACTTGAACAGCGGGTCCATGTTTCTAATATCTCCGGGTTGGAACTGAGGTGTCTCTTCAAATTTACCTGTCAATATGCCCCTACCAGTCACACTGAATGCGAAGGCTCCTATGTTGTGATCCCTATAAAATGGTAAAGGTTCCTTCATCGAATCTCTAGAAACAGCACTCAATTCGAGCATGGATATGGTAATATCGCCTTCTTCAACATACTCTTTCACCCTTTCCATAGGTAGATGACTCAATCCGTAATTATCGATCTTACCGTCCATCTTGAGGTCTTCTAAAGCACCTATGGTTCTTTCGACAGGTGTATCTGGGTCATCGAAATGTACAAAATAAAAATCTACATAACTCGTATCCAATCTCTCAAGACTCTCGTCACATGCAGACATGACGCTGTCGTAAGACATATCAGCTTTATATCCTTCTTTTATACCTACTTTAGTGGATATGTTTATCTCTTCTCTGAAAGGTGCCACAGCATCCCCCAATACTTCCTCGGCTTTAGGTCCATATGTATCAGCTGTATCGAAAAGATTCACGCCCAGGTCATATGCATGTTGTAAAACTTCCTTATATCTCCTCTTGTTGACTGGTCCATAGGCCCCACCAAGGGCATAACACCCCATACCGATTTCAGACAGCTCCTTTCTTTCATACTTATTATAATTCACATCTTTCACCTTCTCAAATCTTTAATTTGCCTTCTAAAACAGTCACTGCTTTACCCTCTAGTTCTGTCCTATCCCCCTTCAATCTAACAGTCAACTTTCCACCTCTATCGGACGCCTGATAGGCTACCAACTCTTTTTTATTCAATAAAGTCGACCAGTAAGGCCCAAGAACTGTGTGTGCAGAACCGGTAACTGGATCTTCATCTATCCCAACCCAGGGTGCGAAGTACCTGGATATAAAATCGTACTCATCTTCACCTTTTGCTGTTACAATTATACCTCTTATATCTGTCACTATCGATCTCAATTTAGAAAAATCAGGACTCAAGTTCTTCACTTTATCCTCAGAAGAAAGAGCGATCAATAATTTATTTGTATCTTTCGAGTAAGATGAATCTTCATAATTTACAATACCTAAACCATCCAGTATCTCCTGCGATGGTTCTTGTTGAGCAGGCATGTTTGTAGGAAAATCAAGAACCACTCCTTCTTTCTTCTCAGCACTTAGATCACCACTTTTTGTACTGTATGTAACTGTATCATTTATATTGCTAACTTCTTCGAACAAAACCCAGGAAGTTGCCAGCGTAGCATGACCACATAACGGAACTTCGACTTCAGGTGTGAACCATCTTAGATTAAATTCCGCAGACTCCTGGAAGGGTTCATCACGCAGAGGTCTTACAAAAGCTGTTTCGGACAGATTCATCTCTGCTGCGATGTTCTTCATCGTTTCATTACTTATCCTTTCTTTCAACAAACAGACTGCAGCAGGATTTCCACCAAATGACTTATCGGTGAAAGCATCTACCTGATATACTTCTAACTGAGTCATCTTTATCACTTCCGGCCTTTCATCACTAAAGATGTCAGGGTGATAAGCATAACCACAGCAATAGCTAATATGACCAGACCTATATTTATGTAGATAAATGACATGCTTTCCAAAGATCTAAGGATCATATAGATCCCGACAAGTGCTAAAGTTATATCGATAACATATTTAAGAGGTAAGGCGAAGTTCCTTTCGTCTAGTTGAGCAAATCTCTCACTGAAGACGTCTTCGATTTCACCTAGATTATCTTCCATCTTCACAGCGATATCATACATCCCTTCAATATAATCGTCTATGACATCTTCATCCTGTTCAAAACCGAAGGTGCTGAACATCAATAAGCCGGGTTCTATTATCATCGCTCTGAAATTATCACCGCTCTGTTCGATCATTTCATTTATCTTTCTTGCCACTGTATTGTCGACCATATCTTTGAGAAGATCTTCATTCAGCTTACTTCCACTCTTTATCTTTAATTTATATTTAGTAAGTTTATCTACTTCTAAATCCAAAAGATCTTCTTCTTTAGTCTTAGTACTGGGCCTTGTTATGATTATATTATCTTCTACTCGGATCCCGTGTTCTAATCCTATAACAGTTTTTGCAGGTCTCGATTTTATAAACCTTTTTCTTTTGGCAGGATGAAGATAGACCTTCCTTTCATCGATGGTACCGTAAATATCTGGATAGTTAGATGTTATGGTAGAAGAGTGTCTTACTTTCAAACCAAATTTTCTGGCGACTTTGCTGAAAATAGACCATAATTCCTTTTGATACCTATAGCTCAACCATATCCGCATTATAATAAGAAAACCCATTATGGCGGATAACAGTATTATAATGACCTCAAATATGAACGCCATCTTTTAAACACCTCTAATATTCGTAACCTTCAACTTCTTCTTGAGAAAACTCAACACCGAGTCCAAGAGCTATCCTGTTGACGAAGTTGAAATAACTAGTGACTAAATTGATATTTAAAATATTTTCATCTGAAAAACCCACGTTCCTAAGCATCTTCACATCACTTTCCTCAACCTTGCCCGGTGTATTCGTCAATCTGGCCACGTATTCCACAATTTTGGACTCTTTATCATCTAGACCTGCGCTGTGAGGATCCTCTTTCAACTGCTCTATCCGTTCTTCGTCATCCCAATAATGGTTCAGAGCTTCTGCATGGTGGTTTACACAATATTCACACCCGTTTTCATCAGAAACGATAACTCCTATAAGTTCACACATCTCTCTGCTCAGACTTCTTTCTTTGAACATCACGGACATGTAAAGGTCCATATGATCGTCCATGGCTTCAGGCATCAAGCTGTGGACCTTCATGATATTCGATAACTTGCCTCTATCTCCTTTGATCCTCTCATATACCTTTTTCAACTTCTCATCTGCATGTTCTTCATCTATCTCATCTATCCAGGACATATTATCTCTCCTGATACATAATTAGGTCAATATGTTTCTTCGATCGCATCTTCTAAATCATCTATTAGATCATCTGGGTTCTCTAATCCAACTGATAATCTCAATAAATTTTCCGGAGTGGTTGTACCCTCTCCTTCTATCGATGCCCTGTGTTCTATAAGGCTCTCAACACTCCCCAAACTGGTTGCTCTTGTAAATATATTTACATTTGCCGCGATATCAAAAGCTTTCTCTCTTCCACCTTCTACCTGGAACGATAACATCCCACTGAAATCGTCCATCTGTTTCTTGGCCACTTCATGTTCCGGATGGGTCTTTAGACCAGGATAATGTACTTCGGTTATCCTCGGATTATCCTCGAGATACTCAGCTAACTTCATGGCGTTCTCGGAATGACTCCTCATCCTGTAAGGAAGAGTTCTGATCCCTCTCATTATCAACCAGCAGTCGAATGGTGATGGTGAAGCACCACCGTGCTTTTGGATCTCTCTTATACTTTCAAAGAAGTCGTCTTCTTTTTTAGTAACAACAGCTCCACCCATGGCGTCGCTGTGACCACCGAAGTACTTAGTTGTTGAATATATCACAAGATCTGCACCGTGTTCCAAAGGTCTTTGGACGACAGGAGTTGACCAAGTATTATCTACTACTACCCTACATCCATAATCATGTGCTAATTTCGAGATGTCTTCGATATCCGTTATCTTCAACAGTGGATTTGAAGGGGTCTCTATCCAAAATAGTTCTGTATCTTCCCTTACTGCTTCTTCAACAGATTTTCTATCAGTCATGTCCACGTAAGAGGTATCTATATCCCATCTCTTCATTATCGAATCTAATTGATGCTGTGTTCCGTGATACACATCATCTGGTGCTAAGATATGATCTCCCTGAGATAGTGATTGGAAAATAGCCATCGCACCCGCCGTTCCAGAGGAAAAAGCTGCACAGCCTTCACCACCTTCCAACTGGTTTATACATTCTTCTAAAGATTCCCTGTTCGGATTGTTATCTCTAGTATAGATATATCCCTGCGGATATTCACCATCTTTTGATCTTTCAAAAGTGGTAGACATCGTAATAGGCGGATTTACAGCCTTTGTATCTTCATCTATCTTTCTTCCACCATGCACAGCGATGGTCTCTATCTTTTTATCATCATCTTTATCTGCCATAAATCTCACTCCGGAATAACATAATAGCGTTATTATTTCTTTTCCCTTAAAGTAAAAATGGTCTATTTTAGATCAGATCATTCTCTTTCGCATTTCCATAGAATTCACTCATCGCATCTATCATATCATCTTTGAACTCCCTTTTACTTCTCCAATCTACGAGCTCTTCTAACTCCATCCCTTTGACGAAAGAATCTTTCCTCAGATTAGGCATTATCTTCTTCTTCCTGTAGCAAACCTCTGTCTCTATCAGTCTCAATATACCTACATAATCATCATACATGTGATCATGTGTTCTATCGTCTTTGCAGAGCTTGGAAAGATCAAAGTATCGTACTCCTATTTCATGGATGACTGAATTCTTCATGATCTCCCAGGGATAATCAGCACTAAAAACCACTTTTTCAGGTCCTAGACTGCTCGCAGTCGTTCTACTCTCGGGGCAGACGATAAGATCGAATCTGTCATAAGGATAACCGTGCTCAAACTCATTATTCCAGATCTCTTCGACTTCTAAATCATCTATATTTGCCTGAAGTTCATCGAATGGATAGTTCTGAAATTTATTTTCATATATTCTCTTGTAATCATCCCATATATCCAAAAGAAATTCGGTGAATTCGTCTATTACCCTATTTACACTCTCCTCTTTTCCCTCGATATCCTGAAAAATATAATTCATAAGACATTCATTATACCATTTCTCCCAATGATCCGTTTCATACGACCGATTCTGTACAAAACTCTCTATACTCTTTTCAAGTATCATGTCTTTGACATTTTCCATAACTTCACCATATCCTTCCACATCATCTGGTTCCAGATAGCCGGGGATCTGGTAGACAAATGTGAAAAGTGGGCCACCAGCAACTGGTGCTGAGAAAGAAAAATCGTCACCCATATCTGATAGGTTCTTTGATCTTTCTAAACAATCTTTTTCAGGATTCTCACCTGTAAAACCTAATTTTTTCAAACCGTGGTAACAAAGAGATGGATAAAATGACTTTTTTAAGTTTATTTCCATATCGCAAAAACATAGTCAATATATTTAAGTCATTCTTTTTTAATAGCTTCGATCACGCAAACTGAGTCTCCGTCCTCATACGGTTTACAATCATAATCTCCAAATTCATTCCTTATTTCAAAACCAGTCTCTTTCAATGATCTACTCAACTTGTTCTTATCGATAATTCCAACTTCTGAGGGTTGTTCGATTGTTTCTATTAATTCCTCATCTTCGTATATTTCATATTTAAGACTTACCAATAGTGTATTTTCATTCTTTTTTTCTCTTTTTATGTATCTTCTATATTCCTTGCCATCCTTCTCTACAGTATCAGCTAATTTATACTCACTATCCTCTTTCATATAACCCAATCCAACATCAAACACTAAAGTGCCCCCAAGATCTAGATGTTTATTGAGATTAAGGAGAGTGCAGATACGATATTCATCTCTAATCAGATGATCAAAAACACCTGACATGATGATAATAGAAAAGTTCTCATCGATGTTAAAGTTCTTTGCATCGTCTTGAATCAAATTCAATCTTGAATATAGGTCAGCATCTTCATCTACTTTCTTTTTTATCTCATCGATCATCGAGTCGGATGGTTCTACACAGTACACTTCCTTTCCTTCTTTACAAATAGGGATCGCGATCCGGCCTGTGCGAGCACCGACATCTAGTACTTTATCTACTCCTTCAGTATAACTCTTGAAGAAGTCTATATTCTCCTTATCATCGAATATATCATACAGGTGTGCAGACCTTTCATATCCACTAAGATAGCTCATTTTCATTTACCCCGATATCTTAATTATTTCAGGTTTATCGAAATCATTATTGTCTATAATCATGTCGCTCTTTAATTTAGGATTATCCTCTTCTATGTATTTTTTTTGTATCGGTATATACTTTTCTTTGTACCTTTTAACAACGTTTTCATCGAATCTTTCTTCGTCTCTTTCCCTAGCTCTTTTCATCATAGTATCAAAATTAATATTCAAATATATTTTGTAGTCGATGTATCTATCTAACGGCTCTTTATATAATAAAACACCCTCCATAATAACTATATCATTTCTATTAACGTGATATTCTTTTTTTAGATCGTAGATATCTGTTTTTAAATTTAAAATTTCTAATACTTTATGTACTTCTTGGTTATTACGGATAGGTTCGAGTATTTCTTCGATCAATCTCTCGGTATCGAAGGCATTTTCATAGTACGCATCGACCGGATTTTCACCCTTTCCGCGGATATCCTTAGGATTATGAAAATCATCTATCGAGATGACCTTAGATTCATATCCTCGGGCATCTAGGTACTCCGAGAGCGATTTAGCGAAGGTCGTTTTTCCCGAATTATCGATCCCGTTGACTCCTATAGTGTCGATCTTATCCTCATCTATGCTGTTGTAGTGGTTTTCTATAGCTGTAAATATTTCTAGCTGATTTATATGTCCTAAAATCTCTTTAGGATCCTTGATCGCGAAATATTCACCCTCTATTTCTTCTCTCCCGTAACCATATAAGGCCCCTAGAAAGATAACACCATTTTCTGCTGCAGCGTTCTTATCTATCTCTCTATCGCCTATCAAAACAGCGGGATCACCCTCGTATTCTCTGACTATATTTTCCACAGCCTTTCTTTTATCATCAAACTCCGATCCACTCAATATCTCTACAAAGTGATCATTCAAGCCGAACCTATCCAGGACATATTCTATGTAATCTCTATTTGCATTGCTGCATAGAACCATCTGTATATCTCTAGACCTACATTCATCCAGTACTTTCCCGATACCTTCATATAAACTGCCACTTTTATCGATGAATTCCTTCTCTTTCTTCCAAAGTTTTTCTATGAATTCATCCATCTCTATTCCTTTTGGCTTTACTTTCTCACAAAATTCTGATGTCTTTTCACCGATCAGAGAGCCTATAGATCCCTCGATATCATCTTCTAAGCCTATTTCATTTAAAACTTCCTTTATAGCTGGAAAAATAGTTTCCTTCGTTCTAAAAATGGTCCCGTCTAGGTCAAATATCAACAATAGCTCGTTGTTTTCTTCCATCAATTTTCTTTATTTCCGTCCTCTTTAATTTAGTTTATTATGCTAGTATAATTGAGAAGATGATGGGATATTATGATATCATAAATTAGCTAAATCAGGTGCTATTTTATTATTATTCTTTAGAGTAATAATTTTAATCTATGTTTTCCATTATCAATATAATAATTATATTATTCATGATTTACCTATTTTATATTTCCAAAACCGTTTTTATAGATATTAAAATAAAATATTATTTTGAGTCTTATGCATTCTATCACTTTTGATAACCTTTTGTGATTTTGTAGGTAAAATACATAAGCGTTTGGATGGTGGTTAATATGTCTTTATCTGCCTCAAATATTAATATTTTATTTGTAAAATAAAGAAATTTTTGAACATATTATTCATTCAATTACGTACTAAAGACTACTGTTATAGTTATACATTAAATATGCACAACCGTAGAAATACAATATAATAATCATTTTATAAATATAGGTTTTTGTACTTTTTAATTATCGGTGCTAATTTATTAAACAACTTTTCTATTTAATAGTATATTTATCTTTATCTAAAATTAGCTGAAATTATATAATAAATTTATTATGTCTTTCTTCCTCTCAAGACGTACCATATATCGTCACCCTTAAACCCGCAGTTCTCATAGAAGCCTTTCGGGTTATTATCCGCATCGTATTCTCCTCCTACAGTCACATATCTAACTCTTTCTTTTACTCTACTCAAAAGCTCATACACGATATTCTTACCCAATCCCTTACCATGGTAATCTGGGTCCACCTGGATCCACTCTAAGGAAGCTTCAGGAACAGTATTATCAAATTCAGCTATACCCAATCCAGCGTACCTGTCCTTATCAACATCCTCTATCCAGACCCATAGTTTTTCATCAAACACTGGATGATCTTCCCATGATAAAACTTCTTCTTCACCTGGCTTTATATTTTCATAACATCTGCTTATCAATCTAGAAACTTCATCTGCTTCTTCCTCAACATCGACCTGCTTTAGCCTATATCCTCGTGGTAAATCTATGTCTGGCACATCTCTGGCTTCATGATACAATCTGAAATATCGTTTAACTTCTGAAAAATTATCCACTGGAAAATGATCGATATAATCACTGTGGACCAGTCCAAATTCAATATTCTCCGTATAACTATCTTTTAAATCAAATCCATCCCTGTCCCTAGTCCAATAGATATGAAGACTTTCATCGTCACCCATCCAGAGTTTGTCGACCTCATCATCTCCCTCACAATCAGTCTTCATTTTATCGACTGTATCTAAAGTCTTCCAGAGTGCGTTGGGTAACACCTGGCAGGGTTTAGACCTGTATACGTGTAATAATGCATCTCTGAAGTTCATATATATCACAGATTTTACCGTACCCAATATTTGATATTATATATAGGTAGGTGAAAAAGCATCTTACCAAAAAAAAAGATGTTTTTGATCCATCCAGATAAATACTCTGAACCAATATTTAAAGACTGTAGAATTCTTCCAGATCTATTATATCCTTACCAGTGATCTCTTCAACTGCGAAGATGGCTGAGCTAGCACTTCCATCTACTCCAGTACTGAACTGGTGGGCTGAATCTCCGGCCACGTACAGATCTTCTATCGGTGTTTCTGGCCCAGGCCTTCTTTCATAATACCAATCCGTAGTCCTTTTTAAACCGTCCACTATGGGAAAATAATAAGAAGATAGCCAATCAAAATCCTGCTCGAAATCGATATCTGGGAAAACGGTTTTCATATCTCCTTTCATCTTCTTGACCAGGCTCTTTTGGTCCTTTAATTCTTCTTCATCTGGCTCCACAGCAATATTTATAAAATATCTATCTTCAGGAGCCTGTTCCAGCTTTCTATCAAACTCATATACCAGATAATATGAATCTACATTACTGACCTCAGTTTTAGGAACCATTATCCAGGTCCCAACAGGTTCATCCAGCAACGGCTCTTTACATCCACCCATTATAAGGAATAATCCATTGGCGTTCTTTCTGGCTTTCTTCAGCCTATCCCTGTAGGGTTCATTTAGAGCGTCCTCGTCCAACAAATCCAGTAAACCACATACAGGGGCAGCGTAGAGTATGTGCCTACCCATTGCCTTCTTACCATCTTCCAGTTGGACGCCTTTTGCTGAACCATCCTGTATATTTATACTATCGACTCTGGAATTCAAAACTATCTTACCACCGTTCTCCTTTATCACTGATGCTAAAGCCTTCGCGATGTTAGCCACACCACCTTTTGCCGCGAATAAAGGCGTATCATACTTCTGGACTCCTTTTAGGTAGGCTTTCAAACAGAATATCAGATCCCCACCAGATAGTTCATCTATTTGAGTGGTAGTTTGATAACCAGCTACGAAACCATCGGTCAGAAGCTCTTTACAGTACTCATCTAGACCGAACTCTTCAAATAATTCTAAATCCGATCTGTATATCCATTCATCCATCACCTCTGAGTAACTGACCTTCTTTACAAACTTTAAAAACTTCCTGAGCTTTAATTTAGACCTGAAGGGCATGAATGGATAAGCCCTAAGCTGATCTATAAAGCCATTCGGAGGCTTGTGAAAACTTCCATCCTTGTAAAAAAGTGGTGTATTGATCCTTTGGATATCTACAAACCTGGTAGCTTTTGTTTTATCTAGGATGAATTCAAGATAATTGTTAGTAGCGAAAACATGATGACCAAAATCCACATCATAATCCTCACGATCTGCCCAACCCCATTCCTTTGGAGTCCTTGTTGCTGACCTTCCTCCTATGTAAGCGTTTTCGTCGAGAACTAAAACATCCAGATCCTTCGATAGTAATGCTCCTGCACAAACACCAGTAAAACCTGCCCCGATGATGATTACATCATACATACCTTCACCTTTCCTATTTATAGAGTAAAAGACACGATTCAGTTCAGAAAGTTGTGTCTTTTATTATAGTTGATAATTCGAATAAAACATATATTATTTACTGATATAAAAGAGATGGAAAAATGGTTATATTTTACTCTAAATCAGTCTAATAAATATTGCTCTGGCCTCTTTAAAATTCAACGATCAATGTCATTATATCCTCTTACTTTAATGTTTATATATTGCAAACTTATATCATTTTTAGATGTTAAATGGAGATTTGCTCGGGGTAATCGCCGTATATGTCTATGTATCTCTTTTACTGGTATTTACAGAAAAAGTACTCCCGAGTGATGTTGTGCTCAACAGAAAGATTCTACATATAGGCGTGGGCAACATATTGTTCATATTACCTTTATTCGATTCTAGATTTGCTATGGCTGGCCTGGCTGCAGCTCCATTCATCCTTATCACATTCCTGATAAGCCCGTATTCTCCTTTTAAAACCGTGAGTAAAACATCTTCAAAAGGGCATCGGCTTGGACTGGTTTACTACGCCATATCATGGACTATATTGGCCACACTTTTTTTCGAGGATCCAGTGATAATAGCAGTGGGTATAGCAGCCATGTCTTTTGGTGACGGATTCGCGTCTATAATCGGTGTAAAGTACGGAAAAAGAAATTACAATATCTCTGGAGATAAAAAAAGCATCGAAGGATCGACTGCCATGTTCATATTTACAGTTCTCTCGATCACTATCTCACTTGTATATTATGGAGAATTGAGTTTTACAAAGCTTACCATCATACCGATCGTTGGCCTGATAGCCACTGTGGTAGAAGGAACTGCTCCAAAAGGTCTAGATAATCTAGCAGTATCCCTATCAGCTGCTTTCTCATATTTCTTTTTAGTCAGCCTACTTTAGAACATAACTCTGAAAAAAATCGGGCATCCAGAAAATAATCCATATTATAATTTAATATTTATTTTCTTAAAAAAGTTTTTATCCATCATTGTTATTATATACCTAATATACAATTAGTTTTAAGCTGTTGGTGAAAATATGGATATCGAAGAGTTGGTGCCTGATGAGATAGGAGGGCTTTGTGGTATTTTATCTCCGATAATCGCCTACATCATCATTTTTATTTCAATCCTGATACATCCAGATTTCAGCTGGGCCAGTAAAGAACTGAGTTACCTTGGAGCAGTAGATACCGAATACAATAATATTTTCAACTTTGGTCTGATAATCTCAGGTATATTGGGGATCGTTTTCACCCTGGCTATCATACAATTCGCTGAAAGTAATGTTGGTTACGTAGGAATAGGAGGTTATGGCGCTGGAATGGTGAGTCTTATATTGATCGGTGTATTTCCGTCTGGAACATTACTTCATTATCCAGTATCCATATTATTCTTCTCATTAACCCTTGCAGGTCTAGCTATTTTTGGAGTGGACCAGTTCCTGGATATGGAATACATTATGAGTGCACTTATCTGGTCTAGTATAGGTATATCTGTAGTTCTATTCGGGATAATATTATCCACAAATCTAGATCTGGGTTTAGCAATACCGGAATTCATAGGCACAATTCCCTTCATCCAGTTCAATATCGTATATGGTACTAAACTATATGCCGAGTGAAACCCGTAATGTTTTATTAGATGGTTCCTTATATCTTTAAGTTATATGAGGTTCATTGTTGTCGATGGACTGGATGCAGCGGGTAAAGATACTCACGCTCAGCTGATCAAAAAAAGGTATGAATCCAGAGGAGATGATGTAATCATAAGATCTCATCCATCTATCGATAATAGCTATGGTAAAAATGCTAAAGAAGCTCTTTTCAGTAGAGGGAAAAAACAGAGGATGAAGGCTACCGTTTACTATGCATTAGATGTTCTAAATTCTTTGAACCGTTTTTATGGAGAAGTCGATACATTGATATTCGTAAGATACCTTGGCGGGGTAGCTTACTTACCTTACCCTATGGCTAAACCGCTTTATCATCTATTTTACACTATCCTGCCTACTACTGATTATATGTTCTTTCTTGATGTAGATCCTGAAGAATCTTGTAAAAGAATAAACGGTAGAACAAAGAAAGAGATGTTCGAAAATCTAGATTCGTTGAAGGAAGTGAGACAAAAAGCTCTTAGATTAGTGGACGATTGGCACGTGATAGATACAAACCAGTGTATCGAGGAGGCTCAGGAAGATATAAATCAGAAACTGGACTATTTAGACAATAACGGCCACAGTTAAAAACAATAGAAGAAAATTAATCTATGATTAAAGTAAAAGAAAATCAATTTAAAGATGAAGAATTAGTTTATTGTTGGTCATTTTCCTGTTGATCTCCCATCAAGAATCTTATAAGGAGATTAGTATCTTTCGTAAACTTTTCCTCGCCCTCTACCGCCTGCTTTCTCCTTACTAGGGAAAGCGTTATCGTTTGCTCTAGGAAGTTAGGACCTTTCTTATTTCTCTTCATCCTTACGGAAACAGGTTCCCACCCGACCCCTAAGAATTTCTTCATCTCTAAAACCGAAGAATCATCATCATTTTTCCTTGACATGTTATCTATACTTATGACGTAGATGTTTAAATTTAAAGGTTAATCCGATTTATCAATTTTGATAACCGTATTTTGCGATTTTTTGTATCTCTTTAGAAAAATAATAATTTAATAAAATTCATAAATAGTTATAATAAAATTTTCGCTCTTTTTTACTGATTTTTATAATTATCTACCATTAGTTATAAATTTAATAAGGTGTTCTACTCTTTATTTTAATTACATTATTAGAATTTTTTAACGGTTTTTCCCTTAGAGAAAGCAAAAAGCGAAATATAAGTTATATATTAAATAAAATAATTCCAAATAATTATTAGTAAAAATAAGTAAGTAAGATTATCTTATTTATTATATACTTAATACAATATGTGCAATATTATCGTCTCATAATAAAGATAAACTAAGTGCCATAATAAACATACCTATTATTATCCCTAATATTACGATATGATTTCTCCCGTAATCATGTGCAAGAGGTAAAAGCTCATCTAATGAGATATACACCATTATTCCTCCGACGAAAGCAAGTAAAGAAGAAAGTAGAAATGCGTTCAAGAAAGGTGATAATATCAGGAAGCCGATTATTGCACCTATGGGTTCCGCGATACCAGATAGGAACGAGTAGAAAAATGCTTTCTTTCTATCTCCTGTCGCATAAAAGAATGGGACCGAAACCGAGATCCCCTCAGGTATATTATGTATAGCTATAGCTATCGCGATGACTCCACCTAGACTAAGATCAGTCAAAGCTATACTAAACGTTGCTAAACCTTCAGGAAAATTATGAATCGCGATAGCTAAAGCCATCAAAATACCTGTTCGCATCAAAGCGGGATTTACCTCATCCTCCTCACTTATAGGGTCTCTATATTCGTGTGGATTTTCAACTTCTGGTATTGCTAGGTCGATGATAGCGATCAACAAAATCCCTAGAAAGAAGGTACCTATACCCCATAATTCCCCAATTTCTTCCATAGAGCCTGCTAATAGCTCCATGAAGGATATGTAAACCATAACACCCGCTGAAAAGCCTAAAGAAAATGAGAGATAAGATTTCTTAGGTTTTCTTATGAAATAAGCTATCAAACTGCCGATTCCTGTAGATAGACCAGCCAACAAGGTCAATATCAATGCAGGGATCACATTAGGTCCGACATCCATCGATAAGCATATGACCTTTTAGAAATAAAAGTTTTTTTAGTGTTCATAGCTGTAAATCTTTACATTACTCATCTCTACATCACAATCAAAAAGGTCAAGAAAAATTTCTTCACAATTTAGATTTCTTATACTTCTTCTTTAACTTGAATATCTTATCGTGTTTTGTAAGCCAGTTCCTCTTCAAGAATTTAACCAATATACCCATGTACTGAGCTATACTTTGTTCATCCTCTTTTTCATAAACCTTAGATACTAGAAAATATTCATCGCTGACCTTTGTGATGATATGAACATAATCATCCGTGTTCAGAGATACATAATTGATCTGTTCCTGGTTCTCAAAACCCAATCCATTATAAACAGAATAATATGTGCCCGCATCTAATCCACCCTCATACTCGTCAGCTTTTTCATGGATTATTTGATTCCTGTTATTGACTAAAGCACAGTAAGCTACTTTATTTGACCCTATTAGCTTATTCAATGAATTGTCTAATTCCCCTTTGATAAGGATCTGGATGTCTTCATCATCCATCTTTTCAGCGACAGTCCCTTCTTTCTCTTCTTCAATCTCCTCTTCTTCCTCTCTAGCTTCGGAAGCTTCCTCATCTCCAAATTTAAATTCAAAAAAATCAGGTTCTTCTTCCTCAGGAATAGCTTACACCTCTAATTATGCTTCAATCTAGACTCAAATTAATCATCTAAACTATCTGACGCGTTTTAGACTATTAAGAAAGGTTAGATACTTTATATAAATTTTTTTTTCCACAGTTATTCCCGTATATTTCTATCCCTTTTTAGAATTACAAAAAGGTATATAACAATCCTATAGATATATTAAAAACAATGAACCCACCAGATGATGCTAATGGACCAGTCCCAACTGACTTCTACACAATTTTAGTTGTGGATGATGATGAAAGTATCTTAGATCTACTCGTTCAGTTGCTGGAAACCAACGATCAGTTCGACTGTGCTGTTTCAACAGCTGAAACCGCTGAAGAGGCGGAAGAAGATCTTAAAGACAGAAGATACGATCTTATCATCACTGACCAAAAATTACCGGGAACAAATGGTACTGAGCTGCTCAGTGATATAAAGGATCGATATCCACAGACCGTAAGGATGCTCATCACTGGTTACTCAGATCTAGATATAGCCAAGGAAGCTATAAATAAGGCAGAAGTACACAGTTTTATAGAAAAACCGTGGGATAATAAAGAACTGATCGATAAGATATATGAAAATCTAAAAAAGATGGAAGAAAGGACCAGCGAAAGTGATATCATCAAACCCAGGGATGTAAGAGAGGCTATCACTGAGATAGAAAGCACTATTGACGAAGGGTTGCCATCATCCTCTCAAGACTTCTCTAGGGTTTCAGCTCTAGGTGGTATAGATAGAGAAGCGAGTAAAAGTCTTACTTTTGAATTCAAATCGGTATCTGATTTTAACAAATTTCCCTTTGAACTCAAACACATGGATCTTGACGGTGTAGATGTGAGGATAGAGGACTTCAGAGTCTATTCAGACCGGTATAGGGTGACTATCTCATTATCTAAAAGTTAGATCAGTGATGGAACAGCCTCATATCTGAAAATGCCATGACCATATCGTATTCATCGCATGCTTCTATAACCACATCATCTCTGATAGATCCACCAGGCTGTACGATATATTTTACACCGCTTTGATGTGCTCTATCGATGTTATCTCGGAACGGAAAGAATGCGTCGGAGCCTAAACAGACGTCGTTGAATTGTGACAACCATTCTTCTTTCTCTTCCTTTGTCAACCTTTCAGGAACCTCTTCGAATGATTTTTTCCAATACTTCAATTCCTTATCCGTTAGATCGTCTCTAAGGTAATTATCCACAGCATTATCTTTTTCTGATCTTTTCGCCCCATCTCTAAATTTTAAATCGAGAACATCAGGATGCTGCATCAAGAACCACTTATCAGCTTTATCACCAGCTAACCTCGTACAGTGTATCCTAGACTGCTGTCCAGCACCATTTCCTATCACCTGACCGTCGTAAACATAACAAACAGAGTTGGATTGTGTGTACTTCAAAGTGATCATCGATATCACTAGATCACGTTTAGCATCTTCGGGTAGGTCTTTATTTTCAGTCACGATCTCTTTTAGATCATCATATCCAGGTACTTCATCCCTTCTCTGCTGTTCGAACGTTATCCCGAATATATCTCTAGTTTCGTTTCCCTCCGGAGAGTAATCTTTATCCATCTGGATTATGTTATAATTTCCACCCTTCTTTTTCTTCAATATCTCTAAGGCTTCATCTGTATATCCAGGGGCTATTATCCCATCAGAGACTTCTTTTCTTAAGACTTTTGCTGTAGAGACATCTACTTCATCACTCAGAGCTGCCCAATCACCGAATGATGATACTCTATCTGCCCCTCTTGCCCTGACATATGCTGCAGCTAAGGGAGAAAGATCCATATCTTCCACAAAATAAGCTTTCTTAAGTGATTCACTTAACGGCTTTCCCACAGCAGCCCCTGCAGGACTGACATGTTTGAAAGAAGCTGCTGAGGGCATGTCTAACGAATGTTTTAATTCTTTGACCAACTGCCATGAATTCAACGCGTCCATGAAATTGATGTATCCAGGTTTTCCATTCAAAATCTCGAAGGGAAAATCGTAATCATCTTCCATGTAGATCTTAGCATTTTCTTGTCGGGGATTGACACCATATTTTAAGTCAAATGATTTCATCGATAACCACTTCTATTTTCCTTATAATGTATAGGAATATAAAACCAACTAATCCTGTTTTTTGAGATGTTCTTTCACATTACAAAAATGATCATGAGCGATCGTTCCTTCTTTTAGATGCTCTTCAGCTTCATCCATCTTAAACCAGCTGATTTCATCTATCTCGTTCGATGTAGAAACTTCATCCTCATCAACAAAAGCTATAAAACCTAACATCAAATTGTCTCCACGTTTGTGAAAATAACTTGAGATATACTTACAATCTTTGACAGAAAGTCCTGTCTCCTCTTCAACTTCTCTCTTGACTGTTTCTTCCACAGTCTCTCCTTCGTTGATATATCCTGCTATCAATATCCAATA
>CAYSTL010000012.1:0-21219 GCA_964433785.1 uncultured Thermoplasmata archaeon | reverse complement strand
ACGAAAACTTTTTGTATGTACTAGAATATCGTTTACGTCCCTAACTGCATTCGAGTTGATATTGAGGTCGATGATTAAAATTAGCTATTAAGCCTAGCTATGCTTCGACTTTGATTTCCACATGAAATGAAGGGGTTAATGATGTTATAACCCCGCTATAAACCCATTAAGTAAGGAGGTACTACCTATGTCGGAAAATATATTTAAATCCTACATGAATTCAAACCCCGTATTCAAAGGGGATAGGGACATATTGCGTCCATCTTATATTCCAGAAGAATTACCTCATAGGGAGGAATATATTCAAAATCTTGCTTCTATTATGGTGACTGCTTTGAGAGGGAATCGACCCTCTAATGTACTAATATTCGGTAAAACGGGAACAGGAAAAACAGCAGTTGTCAGATATCTAGAAAGAGAAATAAATAGATTGAAGAAAGAGAGCATGGAAAGCGAATTGGATGGGAAATTCTCTGAACACAACATTAACAAGGTCGAATACGTCTACATAAATTGTGAAGTTGTAGACACCCACTATGGAGTTATGAAAAATATCGGAAATAAATTTGTTGAAGAGTGGAGCGAACAGATACCGTTTACAGGATGGCCAATGGAAAAAGTATACGAATCTTTGAAAGACAGGATAGATGAGAAGGAAAGAGTGGTAATAATAATACTTGATGAATTAGACAAGCTGGTCTCTAAAAGTGGAGATAGCGTACTTTACCATTTATCAAAAATAAATTCAGAACTAGAAAAAAGTAAAGTAAGCTTGATAGGTATTTCGAACAACCTAAAATTCACAGAATTCTTAGATCCCAGGGTCAGAAGTCGCCTTGGAGAAGAGAAGATGATATTCCCACCATACAATGCAGACCAACTGAAAGACATTTTATTGGACCGAGCACAGAAAGCTTTCGAACCTGAGATCCTTGGAAACGATGTGATCGCATTGTGTGCTGCACTAGCTGCCCAGGAACACGGTGATGCTAGAAGAGCTCTAGACCTGCTGAGAGTTTCAGCTGAGATCGCCGAAAGGAACAATGAAGTAAAAGTGGATTCCAATCACGTTTACAAAGCAAAAAATAAGATTGAGCAGGATTGTGTGAGAGAAGCAGTGACTACATTGCCTACACATTCGAAGTTAGTCTTATATTCAGTACTCCTAAGTGAAAATAACGGTAAAAATAAACTAACGACAGGAGAAGTCTATTCCGGTTACAAAGAACTTAGTCTTAGATCAGGTATGGACCCTCTGACGCAGAGGAGAGTCACTGATCTTATTTCAGAATTAGACATGCTCGGGTTAGTGAACGCTAGAGTAAAATCGTTCGGGAGAAGGGGGAGAACTAAAGAGATCCAGTCTAGCGTTCCCAAAACGGAGATAATAAAGACTATAGAAGAAGATGAAAGCATCGAACCGGTCAGCCAGCTAAAATTCAATAAGATGGAGCAAACTACATTGATCTAAAAAATCAAAACTTTTCCTCTTCTATTTTTTCTGTTCGATTCTCAGCTTCATTTCCTGACATATCCTTATCTGACTCAGATCCACCGTCTTTTGAAAATATATCCAACTGTTTTTTGTTATAGAATTCGATGAAATATTCTATCAAAAAAGGACTAGCTAGAATTATTGCTATCGACCCGATAAGATAATACCAGCTATTTTGAGCTACGTAGGAAGTTTTTCCTATTGCGGTCAACTTCAATATTCCAAACCAGGGTAATTCTCCCCTTGCTTTACCTTCGATCCATCCTTCTTTAACTGGCTCAGGACATATAGGGTCATTTGGATTTTGATCGATCTTTGGATTATGATCACCCATTGTTATATAGCCAGAATGTGCATACTTCAGTAAAGGGTTTAACTCTATCTTGACTTCTTTATCCGCGTATCCGTAATCATGTATGTAGAGAGTTCCAGATAGATCATTCCATTTCTCTGTTCCTGTGGTAACATCGTTCTCGATCGACCAATCTTCCCCATACTCAAGGTCCTTTAAAGAAGGTACATCAAAATATCCATCATCGTATTTAAGATATAAAATAGGTCTGTGGATTATCGGCGTTTCTTCTCTACCCAGAGCTTTATAGATGAGAACGTCACCGTACTGTCCATAGGTTTTATGCCCATCAGCTTTACCTTCAACATATGTAGTTATATCATCTTTAGCTGTTTCTTTTACGATAACAATGTCCCCTGTATCTATGACTCCCAACTGACTGTCAGGGGGATTACCTGCATCATGACTCATGCTTGAAGATTCTATAACTACTAATGGTGGCCATCTACCACTATAAACAAACAATATACCAAGAATGATTATTAGTATAATTAGAGAAACCAAAACATCTTTTCCAATAGACTTGAGCTGTTCCTCTAAATCATCCATGATATTCCTTACAGTTATTGAGTATAAATTATTTATTATCTGGGAGAAAACCAGTATTTGTCAATTCCTTACGTATCTTTTCAACGCCGGATTCCATCTGTTCAATATCCTTGCCACCGGTACAAACAACTTTTCCTGAGCCAAATATCAACAGTACTAACTTTGGTTCATCCATCCTGTATACTAGCCCAGGGAACTGTTCAGGTTCATATTCAATTCTCTCTAAACCAAATGCTATCGCTAAGGATCCCAGATTCAAATTATGTCCTAAGTCAGTGGTCCCAACAATATTTTGTATCTTAAGGTTCACATCATCATTTACCTTCAGTCCATCATCAGATAATAATTTTTTAAGAAGGTCGATAGTCTTCTCTATATCCTCTTTCACAGTTGCTCCTGTACATACTATCTTTCCACTAGAAAATATCAATACGGATGTTCTCAAATCTTCTCTCCTTATCTTGAAAATAACTCCTTTAAACTTATCAGGATCATATTCCGCCCCCTTTAGTGCATTTACCACTTCATTCAGATCAAATGATTCACCCAGATCTGCAGAGGCGACCATGTTTTCTACGTTTATTTTGACCATCCTTTCCACTCCATAAATAGAGAATCCCAGATATTGATTTTGATCGTTTCTGATGATTTACTCCTAAAGAAAATACTCCGATTTTATATATAATTCTTACTAAAGATGGAATCGTACGAAAATAAAATAAATGTTGTTGTTATTCAGAATAACATGGATAGACCGACAGTAGATGAATATTTCATGGCAATGGCTGAATTAGCTGCATCACGTTCAACTTGTTTAAGAAGGCATGTAGGTGCAGTGATCGTGAAGGATAAACAGGTGATAAGCAGCGGTTATAACGGTGCTCCAAAAGATCTTCCACACTGTGAAGAGGTAGGATGCAGGAGAGAACAGATGAACGTAAAATCAGGAACAAGACATGAATTATGTAGAGGTGTTCATGCGGAGCAAAATGCTGTTATCCAGGCAGCTGTATTTGGAGTAAGCGTAAAAGGCGGTACACTTTACTGTACCCATCACCCATGTGTTTTGTGTATGAAAATATTGATAAATGCAGGGATTGAAAGGATAGTTTACAAACAGGGTTATCCAGATGATTTAGCCAAGGAGATCATCGAAGAGAGTGACATCAAAATAGAAGAATATTCAGGAAGAGATGATGAAAAAATAGAAAATATATTAGAAAAAGAAAAGTCCACTTAAAAAGTGGGATAAAGTTTTAAGATTTTTTTATAGACTCAATGCATCCGTTGGACACACGTCGACACATTGACCACAGTCTATGCAAGCGCCTTCATCTATGATGGCGACATCTTCAACTGTGATTGCATCGACAGGGCATTCTGGTTCGCATTGACCGCAAGCTATACATTCACCTTCATCAACTTCTACTACCATATTATCACGGTAGTGGACAATCGATTAGGGTATAAAAGTTTTACTGCATCTAAAGACTCAATGCATCAACTGGGCATACCTTTACACAGTCACCTATATCTTCACATACATCTGGATCTACTTTTGCTACATCATTGACTGTTATAGCATTGACAGGGCATTCCTCTTCACACATTCCACATGCGATGCATGCGTCTTCATCTATATTGACTACCATATTTATCACTCCAATATATTAATCGATTAGAAGCTTATATTCTTTACTATCCCGATAGATTCTACTTAGTATATTCATCATCTGTTTTCTTAACCATCAGTATTATATACAATCAAAAACTGATTCCTTATCATGCATCTAGTAATCGATGAAAATATTCCTTCAGAGATAAAAGAAGAGATCAAGAACTTTCAGAACACCGATAAAATCGTTGATGTGAACGAAGAATACAAGGGCATATTAGATTTCAAACTAGTGGACAAGATGGATGAAGAAGATATCATGGTCACTAGAGATAAAGAACTACACAAAAATCTACTGGATATAGACAAAAAAAGCGTTTACTATGATATAGAACAAAATAACCTGGTGGAAGTACAAGTAAAGATAGCTTATTACCTGAAAGGTTATAAATCAGACCAAGTTCATAAAGAAACCAGTGAAAATGATACCATCGATGATAACAACGATCCTCAATTAAGGTCTAGGTTTGAACAGTTAAAAAAGGAGAACGCTAGATTAAAATCAAGAGTCAATGTTTTAGAGGGTAAAATAGAATCCATTTTGAATACTGCAGAATCTGCTGTTGAGTAATTTATCAGGATAAAAGATCTATTATTCAGCAACCCTTTTATAGTATAAGAGATATTATTTTATTTGGGGGTTTATTATGCTTGGGACCACACTTGAAAAGAAGTTGAAAGAACTTAAAGATAGAAAAATTCTAGTGGTGATGGATGACGGTATGGCATTTCTTGGATCTTTAGAAGATTTTGATAAAGAGACGTTGATATTAAAAGACGTAAGTCAAGGTTCTGCCACCGAGATCGATTGGGGTGATTTGAGTGAAATATATGAGGAAGACATCGATAGAGATGAGGAAATTTCCGTAGGATTCATCAATTGGGTTCATATAAATATGGAGGAAGTGTACATCCGAGTCAGCCATATATCTAGGATCTGGAAATGGCATGAGAGAAGGGAGAAGAAGAAGGAGGAAGAAGTTGAAGAAAAAAGAGCTGTCGCTAAACGTCCTGTTTATCGCAGAAACCATGACATACCTAATATAGGCAGCAGTTACGATATGCCTGAAGGCTGGTAGAAAAAATCACTTTTCTTTTATCTTTTCTATCTTTTCTTCTAACTCGCTTCTGAACTCATCACCTTTGTCTTTATCACCGAAGTAATCCAGTCTAGCTGCTATAGCGATCTTGTTAGCGAAGGCTCTAGCGATCTTTCCTCTTTTATCATACGGTGCTTTATGTACGTATGGATGCTGGAGTATCAAACCGTGCTTCGGTGGTTTAGTGCCCTTTTCTAGATGTTTGAACAAGGATTTTTCAGCACCCAATATCTGTATCGTGCTCGAAGGCTTCATAGCTATCTTTTTGAGAGAACCAGCCTTTTCGATGAGTTCAGCTCCTAATTTTGGTCCAGTGAGAGCTGTTATGTTTGGAGCATACGTCCTCATCATCTCCTCTACATATTCATGAAGATCCGATCGATACTCCATCTGTTCTTTGATAACGTTAGCTAAAGAGATATAGTTCGCTCTTTCTTTTTCTGTGATCTCTCCTCCCACTGATTTACTGATAGCTACTTCTTCCATCATATCTTCTTTAGAACCGTACTTTTCTATAAGTTCAATATATTCATCATCACTCACCCTATCTTCTAATTCAGGGAAATGAAGTGAGTACCAATCCCTTAGCCTTTCCATCAATATATTAATCGTTTCATTTAGGTCCTGTATCGTCTCGACAGCCTTTGCTAGATGTTCACCAAAATCGATTGATTCTTTAACCTCTATCTTTCCCACTTCGACAAGCGTTTTTTGAAGTAATTCAGAACTGTAAGAATAATCTTCAGGTTTGACAAGTTCTTCAGACATATCTACTAGATCTCCAAGATCCTTTAGCCGTTCTGAAGTCACAATTAGCTCTTCATACTTATCCGATAATCGCTCCTCTTCCCTCAAAATCTTATCATTCTTCATTTCATATCTTTTTTCAGCCAATACTTCAGGATCTTTATCAAAAAGGATCTTATCTATGACTTTTTCATCTTCTAGAACGAATACACCAAACCAGCTAGTATACAATAATCTCTCTTTATCAGACATATTAGAACATGTAAGTTTATGCTCAGGTATAAATCTTATCAATCTTCTTTTTCCGAGATAGGGTATAATGTACCATCTACTTTTATCGCTTCAATTTCTCCTTCTTTGATCGATAAGTTATCAGGTCTTAAAACCGTTACTGTCTTGTATGAGTCCGGGTCTAGAACCTTTAATTCCTTCTCAGTTTCAGAGACAACTACAGCCTTCTTGAGCATCTCATCTCCACCCAAAACAGATAACTTATCTGAATCCCAATCATCTATAGTTTTAACTTTCCCTTTTTTTATATCAAACAAGACCAGATAACCGGCCTTTGGGTTGATTTTCTTAATCCTGTATACCCTTCCTTCATATTCGACAAAATCTTTCTTCTGATACTCAGGTAACCGGACAGAGTAAGTCATCCTGTAAACTTCCTGCCCATCTTCCATACCGGCTAATTCTCCTGACGTGGTTATCTCACCACCGTATTTATCAGCTATCTCCTTCGAAAGACGCTTGGTGGTTTTCCTGTCACTCAGATAAAAATCAAGACCGCCATGTCTCTCCAATTCAGAGGTCACAAAAACTTTTTTCTCGCTACCTTCAGACCATGAAACACGTTCGTGTACTTTTTCTTTAACATAACTTTTTTGATCCTCTGTCATATTTTCATTTGAAGGCCTGACCTGAAGTATGGCTTCATAGTAATTGCCATGTTTTCTACTGCAGCTTTTACATTGACCTTTTTTAAGGGCGATCGTTGTGTTAAGCTCTTTATCTTTTTCTATATCTTTATAGAACAATTTAGCGTATATCGTAGCCTCAATATTTCTTAGATCTTCCTCTTCAAATTCTACCTCAAACGAATACCCTTCTACAGCTGGTGAAACTGTGACAGAATCTTCTATCTTCTCCAGCATTATCGTATTTAAATCCGGACGATTTATCCATTTATTTCCTTTCTTAACACTACCGCAGGAACTGCATATATCTATCGAAAGGTCATCCTTGATGTCAGCATCTATCCTCTTTTCAGCAAAACATTCTTTACATAATCCATCAAGAAGTTCATCAACTTCCCTCCCGCATTCTACACAGATCATAATACCATCTATATCTTTAAATCATCACCAATTGCAGATGTGGAACCCCATCTATATATAATATATCAGCTTCATCACCGTAACCAGAATCTATAACAGCATCTATGATGTTCTCGCCGACAAGGTTCACAACGTTGGACCTCTTTATATGGTCACAGATCCTTTCACTATTACATTCATCTCCACCATAGAATGATTCTGATACGTCAAGTTGGATTTCCTCTTCTTCAAACTTTTTACCTAGCAGTTCTTTATCACATGCTGCTAAGAGCACATCTGTACCTCTTTCGTATATCTGATAACTTATTTCCATGATTTTTCCTCGCAATTTTCAGGCCAATTTATAATGGCCCTGAGTAGGTGTGTATAATTGTCCTTTTGTTCTCATCCTATTAATCTCTTTCCTTACCTCTTCCCTTGATAAACCTCTCGAATCAGCTTCATTCAATATCTCATCTTCTGGAACTCCACCTTCATGTATATCACTCTTCTCTCTGATTATATCTCTTATATGACCGAGTAGTGTCCTTTCATCATGAGAAACACTCGATGTGACCATATCTATATCCAAACCACCTGATTCGGTAGATGCTACCTGATTTAAGAAATGCTGTGTCACTTTGATGGCTCTTTCTGCATCTTCTACTGTAACTCTATCTTTAAGGTGTGCTCTTGCGCTGGCTTCTGCCAACCTTACAAGAGATTCAAGCTGTCTTGCTGTTACTGGGATGGAATCTTCTTCACCACCACTACCTCTAAGGTCTAGATAGAAATCTTCCAATCTTTTCCTGCTTTCTTTGGTCATCTCGGGTTTTATCTTTTTTGCATAAGCGACATATTTCCTCAAGAATTCTTTCTCAAAGGCAGGAGAAAACTGTTGTTCACTTTCATCTTCTCCTCTCTCTAAACGTTCGCCTTCAGTATGTAGTCTTAAAATATGATTAGCTATCCTAGAATCCTTTTCTTTATCAGGTTTATCTAAAAGGGCGAATATCAGATCGAACCTTGATATCAGTGGGGGAGGTAGATCGATCTGCTGAGATATATTTTCATGTACTTCGAATCTTCCATATTGTGGATTTGCAGCACCAAGGACTGCACATCTAGAGTTGAGTGTCGCATTGATTCCCGCTTTAGCCACAGATATTCTCTGCTGTTCCATGGCCTCGTGCATTGCACTCCTGTCCTCAGCTCTCATCTTGTCTAACTCGTCGATACATGCGATACCCATATCTGAAAGGACTAAAGTACCGGCTTCAAGTACCCATTGACTCTCTCCCATGACCTCTTCTCTCACTGCAGCAGCGGTCAAACCAGCACCGGTAGAACCTTTACCTGATGCATACATCCCTCTAGGAGAGAGATCTGAAATATATCTCAATAATTGTGATTTAGCAGTACCTGGATCTCCGACCATCAGTATGTGGATATCTCCTCTAGTAGTACTGCCGTCCGGCATATTCTTTCTTACTCCACCGAACAACTGTAGACTGAGACCCATCTTTTCTGTCCTCAATCCATAGATACTCGGAGCTATCGAATCGATTATCTTATCGAATATCCTCTTGTCTTCAGAGGCCTCTTCTATCTCTTCTACATCCTCGTCCGAGAGTTCTAGATTTTCAAATTCGTACTCTTTCACTTCGATACCGTTAACTCGGATAAATATATCAAAAACCCTTGATTTCCCTCTACTCGTCTCCTTCTTTGGATCACCATCTAATATACCATCGACCGTGATCCTATCTCCTGGTGATACTTTATCCACCAGATCTTCCTTTACCCAACCTCTCAATCTCTGGGGTTGGTCACCACCTCTCAAGCCTTCTGGACTTTCCTGTATCTCTATCGTTTGATAGTTGATAAATTCTGAATCATCCAGTAGTAGATTGAAATTGGTCTTGTTTGCTGATTTACCACAACCAGCACATTCAACCGGTTCTTCTATATTGTTTCCAGCCTGTTCAATGGCAGTTTTAGCACCACATCTCATACACTCAAAAACTGCCTTTGAAATCCTAGGTCTTACCTCAGTCGCTTTTCTTACCAATCCATCTATAGCCAGATACTTTGTCAGATCACTAGCTCTAAGATGCCTTATCATCTTATGTCTTGGTTCTGAGAGTTTTTTGATCCTGAGTCTGATCTCAGTATCATCAGGAACACCTACTATCTCTCTTATCGTCTCTTCGGCTAATTCTAGACACTTTTTAGGGTGATCTATAATGTATTGAGGAAAATCAAGGTCCTCAAAATACATCGTTAAATCCCGATATGTGATGTGTAGTGATCTTTCATCGGGATAATTATCAGCTATCCTTATCAATTCTGAATGATATCCTTCATCTTCAAAGAAATTTTTAAACTTCTCTTTAATCTCATCCTTCTCGTATTCCACCATCGTGATTCTCCGGATTATCGGGATTGTAAACAATCATTTTAAGTTTTCTCTTTTCTACTTTTAATCATAAACTTAAATAATGATAAATAAAACCTATTTTATCTAGTCTGTATGGAAAAGGAAACCCTATATGAAGAGAAATACTCAGATGACGTTTATTACTGGGGTAAAAAACCATCCTCTTCATGTTTCAAAGTAATGGAAATGAAACCACCTGTTGAGAAGTTGAAACTTCTTGTCCTCGGCTGTGGAGAAGGAAAGAACGCCGTATTTTTTGCTAGAAACGGCTACGACGTGACCGCTTTTGATCTATCTAGAGAGGGGATCAAGAAAACGAAAAGATTTGCCGCGGATGTAGGTGTCGAGTTAGAAGCTTTTAAAGCGGATATAAATGAATTTAGATGTGAAGAAGATTATGATGTGATATTTTCAAGTGGAACACTACATTATATACCTGGAAGTTTAAGAGATGAAATTTTAGATGATTATAAAGAACATACTAATCCAGGCGGAATAAACGTTCATTCAGTCTTTGTGGATAAACCCTTTATCGAAGAGGCACCTGATAGTGAAGAAACTGCTCGTAAATGGATATCTGGAGAATTATTCACGCACTACAGCGATTGGAAGATAGAATTATGTAAAGAATGGATATTTGATTGTGAATCTAGTGGGATTCCACATAAGCATGCCATGAACAGATTGGTCGCAAAAAAGGTAGAATAGTTTTTATATGTATACAATAGTTGATTCCTTACTTGAACTAAGTAGAAAGTAATATAAGATAGATAAAGCTGACGAATTTTTAAATATATGTCGATGCCTAGTTCATATACAATATAGAATTCAAAGATGTGTGCGAAATGCCAAAAGGAACCATAATTTCGATGGGTGGGAACGTTAAGCTCTCACCAGACGAACCTCTTTTTAAAAAATTAATAGAGGTAGCAAGTAAGGATAGTGAATACGAACCAAAAATCGGTATTGTTCCAACAGCAAGTGGAAATCCTATACGTTCAGGTAAAAAGTATTCAGAGTTATTCGAAAAGATGGGGGCTGAAGTTTACGTCATTCATCCAGTTGAAAGGGACTCTGCCAATAGCAGTTCATTGACATCAAAAGCTGAAGATGTAGATGCCTTCTTTTTTACAGGTGGTAATCAATTAAGATTAACAACGGTACTCGGTGGGACTAGACTATTAGAAACTATTAGAAATAAATTCGAATCTGGCTGTGCACTGGCAGGAACGAGTGCTGGAGCAGTTTGCATGACAAGTACCATGATAGCCCATGGTTTAGCCGAAGATGCACTGATGATAGGAGAGGTCGAGTTGACCCGAGGTCTTGCTTTTATAGAAAATGCTGTTATAGATACACATTTCACAGCAAGAGGAAGGTTCCCGAGACTGTTTCATGTAGTTACGGAAAATCCCGGTGTACTAGGTATCGGTCTTGGAGAGGAAACAGGTATCGTTTGGGACATCAATAATTCAAGTTTCACGGTACTTGGAAACAGAAATATAGTCATAGTCGATGGAAAAACTATATGCTTTTCGAATACCGCAGATGTTGAACCAGGTAAACCATTCACCACAGAGGGGATAACAGTCCACATACTGTCAAATGGATTCCAATTCGATCTAGAGGAGAGGATAGTGATACCACCAAGTGATGGAAAATACAAGATCAGTCAGGGTAAAGAAACCGCTACGATTGAGCAAGATGAATGAATCTTTTAACTCAAAGATTTTAAGTATTTCTTAATTAATATTATTATTTGATTTAGATGAGAAAAGGAAAAATATTGACGATGGGAGGGAACGTAGAGCTCTCTGCAGATCATCCGTTGATGAAAGAGTTTTTTAATATATCTCAGACCATAACTGAGGGAACTCCAAACATAGGCATTATACCTTCTGCAAGTGCAAATCCCGTCAAAGCTGGAGAGGACTATGCTAAAGTTTTTGACAGCTTGGGCGCCAATACATATATAATAAATCCTGAAATTAGGGAGTCAGCTAATAATAAAGATCTACTTACAAGAGTAGAAGAACAGGATGCTTTCTTTTTTACTGGAGGTCATCAACTGAGGATCACTGCTCTATTAGGGGGGACAAAACTACTAGATCTTATCGAAGAAAAATTTGAGAACGGTGCATTTTTATCAGGCACTAGTGCGGGTTCAGTGTGCATGACTAACATAATGATCTCACAGGATCTTTTGAAAAGACCATTTGTGCACGGGGAAGTCGAACTCACAAGAGGATTAGGGTTTATAGAGGACGTTATAATAGATACTCATTTTACAACTAGAGAACGATTTCCCAGATTGATCCATGTAGTCTGCGAAAATCCAGGCGTACTTGGAGTAGGTATAGGAGACAGTACAGCTGCCTTATGGGACTTTGATAAAACTGAATTCAAGGTCATAGGGAAAAACAATGTGATAGTTTTTGATGGTAAACATATTAAAACCAGCAATACAACTGATCTCAAATTTGGTGAACAGTTATCTGTGAGTGATGTAAGAGTACATGTAGTTGGAAAGGGTTCTAAATTTAATTTTGACTCCTGTGAACTAATCCTTCCGGCAGAGGATGATCAGTTCTGATATCGGATAAAATATCGTATACATCCTCTTTGCTAACATCTAAGTCTGCTAATACAATAAGATCATCTTTCTTTGATATATCAAATGCATGTTTTATCGCTTTCTTGTAGTCGGGGAATATTGCATACTTTTTTTTAGGGAATCCAATACCCTTTTCCATTTTTCTACAGATATCACCTTTTTTCCGCCCTCTCATTATGATAGGATTCTCAGTTAAAATCAGAAAATCTGACCACTTTTCCATCTCTTCTGTACTCTCTTTCATCATCTCATCATCTCTATCTCCAGGAACGGTAAATACACCGATGTTCCTTTTAGCTTTCAAGGAATTCACATATTCACCCAATGCCTTAAAACAATCTGGATTATGCGCATAATCTAAGATCACATTATAACCGTTAAAAGAGAAAATATTCATCCTACCAGGATTCAAGTTTTCGTCCAAACGGAAAGACCTTATACCTTTTTTTATCGATTCCAATGTTAAACCAGCAGAGTAAGATGCTGCAATAGCCGCTAACAAATTTTCCATCAGAAATTCAACACCACCATTTACAAATGGTATATTTTGAATTGATTCAATATTCCTTTCTTTCTTTTTATCGGTATGATATATATTTCCATCCTTTACATAAAAAGCTTCTCCACCTTCATCTATATGAGATCTTATTTTATCGTCAAAAGATGTTGCAAACAATATAGGTTTACCATTACTCCTTTCGATCAAATCATCACGGAAATCATCTTTAGCATTTATGACACATCCACCATCCCTCTTCGTAACTTCTAAAACCAGCGATTTAACTCTAAAGATATCATAAACATCCTTTACCCCGTCTATCCCAATATGATCTTCCCTAATATTCGTTACAACACCTACGTCACACCTGTCGAAACCCAATCCTTTTCTTATTATACCCCCTCTTGCAGTTTCAAACACTGCAAAATCTACATCTTTGTTGTTTAGAATAATTCCAGCACTCCATGGACCAGTAGTGTCTCCATCGATTATTTTTTTACCATCAATCCATATCCCATCAGTGACTGTTAGTCCCGTGGTATATCCCTCCTGTCTAGCGATCCAATCTATCAAGCGTGATGTCGTAGTCTTTCCATTGGTTCCGGTTACACTTATTATCGGTATCCTCCCATTATGTTCCGGAAATAGCATCTCTACTATCTTCTCTCCTACACTTTTTGAACGACCTTCATTCGGGTGTATATGCATCCTAAGTCCTGGGCTAGCATTAGTCTCGATGATGTACCATTCATTCTCATCCCTGTGTCTAGTGATATCTTCTGCGACTATATCAACACCTAAAATATCCATGTCGATAACTTTACTGAGCCTCTCTACTTCCTCTATTATAGACCGGTTAACTATATTTGTAACATCCTTGGAAGTCCCACCTGTACTTAGATTGCCGCCGATCCTTAAAAATACTTTTTCATCTTTATCTGGTATGTAATCTGGTCCCTTCCCTGTTAGTTTTAGATGAGCCTTCTCTTCTTCCCCTAATTTAATCTTCGTAAGAGTTGATTCGTGGCCTTCTCCTCTTCTCGGGTCTTCATTTATCTCTTCTATTAATTGCTCTACAGTTGATAGACCATCGCCTACAACATGAGCAGGTATCCTGTTTGCAGCAGCTATCACCTTGTGATTGATCACTAAAAATCTATAATCTTCTCCTTTGACAAAATCCTCGACAAGGATATAATTCGAGTATTTACTAGTGATATCATACGCTTTTAAGATTTCTTCTTTAGACCTTAAATCTCCTAGAACCCCGTCACCATGATGACCTTTTACAGGTTTTAAAATAACAGGATAGCCAATCTCCTCAGCTATTTTCAAAACTTCATCTTTCGTCCTAGCTAGTTCTCCTCTTGGAACAGGGAAACCGTTCTTGTATAGAATTTCTTTGCATAGTTTTTTATCCTTGGAAATATCCCCTCCGATCATCGAGGTTTCTGAAGTCACTGGACCCCATATATTCTTTCTATATTTCCCTTGTCCTAAAGCATAAAAACTGTACTCGTCATGTAGCTTTTCTATAGGGATATCCTTTCGTTTTGCAGCATCTAATATAGCTTTCGTGCTGGGACCCAATCTATCTCTTTGATATGCTTCCTTTTCCTTCTTGATAGTTTTATCTACTATTACCTGCAGTTCTTCTTCATCCTTATCTTCAGCGTATAATGAATTTAAAATTTCTACAGAACCTTTTAAAGCTTCAGATGCTGCTGATTTATTTTCATATTCTACAGCAACCTTATACAGGCTTTCATCTAATTTTCTACTTTTTCCATAGGTGATATTCGCTCCGACCATATTCTGAAGAGCAATAGTCATATGTTCTATGATATGCTCAGGATATGTTCCTTCCTCTAATCTTTCAATAAAACCTCCTTTATATCCCTTTGAACAGGTATGGTTTTTTAGTTCAGGAACCAATTTTTTTAACTTATCTGCATACTCTTTATTTGAAGCATGGTCATTCCAAGTTTTCAGATCGAGTGTGGCTTCCAGTATCGGAAAAAGTGCATAAAAATTAGGCCTCTCATAGTGGCTATTGCTTATTATTTCTATCTTATTCTCATTCATATAACCTCCACCCCTCTAAAGATACTTCGCTCTCTATTATGAGTAAATCAACCTTTTTCTCGGGTAAAAAAACTAACCCGATGTCTTGGTTAACCGCTGTAAGATAATATATGTTTATTTTGAGTATTTAGACTTTACTTCTAGAAGACAACTTTACCTATAGTTTCATAAAAAGACCTTCTTTTATCAAAATAACTTTCCTCTCTAGAAAATATATCCTCATATTTACTGTACATATCTTCGGATAATATACTCTTCAATTTTTTCCAGATACCTTTTCTCATGTTCAATTTATCTAAGTATATCTCATGAACACCCAAGGCATTCAACGTGTTAGATAATCTGATCAACTCTTCATCTTTATCGTTGAAATATGGCAGTAAAGGTCCTATGAAAACCCATACATCGATTCCGTTTTCTTTAACTTTTTTCAGTGCAGATAACCTTCTTGAAATCGATGGTGAATTCGGTTCAAATTTCTTTCTAAAATCATCATCTAGAGAAGTGATTGTAAAACCAACATCCACATCCATATCCTTTAAAATATCTATATCTCGTTTTACCAGGTCTGATTTGGTTTGAATTATAGTATGGATGTCTTTCCTTTTCAACTGCTGTAAACACATCCTTGTTAAACTGTATTGTTCCTCTATCTTCTGATATGGGTCTGTTACACTTCCTATCCTTACAGTAGAATCATCCTCTATTTTCTGTAATTCTTGAGCTAAAATTTTAGGTATGTTCCTCTTAACATCTATAAAAGAGCCCCATTCCCTTTCCTCTTTTAAAACAAAAGGTGAATAACAGTATTTACAGGCATGATAACAACCAGTATAGGGATTTAAAGCATAATCCGACTCAAGACCAGATTTTGAAAGTGCTGATCTGCAAGTCTTTTCCTTGATATCAACACCGTCTATACCCTCTTTTTTACTGAAATCTAATTCCAATGTCTATCACCGTCTCTCCCAAAATCTTCCAATCTTGTTTGGAACAACGAATCCCTTAAGACTGCACTGTATTTTTTCCAGGTATCTATCTTTATATCTAATCTTGTAGAAAGGTAGAAAAGAGCGTCTTTCAACTCGTCGAATGTTTTAGGTTCATTTCTAAGAGCATCTCTAACATTTTCTCGCACGTTCCATACACCAACGGGCATGATATATCCAGGATGTGTTTCCCGCAGGATTACAGCCCCTGCTTGTCTTTTTTCTTTCGACAATTTTTCAGCTATTGCTAACCTAGCAGCGTAGAAACAACCACCGATCTCAGCATAATCACTCCTTCCTTCGTACATCTCATGACTCGAAATAATAGCTATATTATTCCCGTTGGGATTCCAAGCAGTCTCAGGATACCAGGCTTCTACAAGTTCATATATCCATGTCCTAGGAAGCATCAATATCTCCCAGCGATTATCAAGTTCCCAGGTCTCATATACCCTGTACTCATCTATAGGTCTGTAATCCTTTATCTCTTCTCTAAGATCTTTACCGATAGTGTCGTCAACAGCGGTAATACTCCATCTTGTAGGTACGAATTTTCTGTTCTCTTCCAAACCGAATGCTCCCACACTGAATGCCCTCTGGATCTTAGAGATGTAAACATCCTTCTCATACAATCTTTTAACAGCATTTACTGCTTTTAAATCAGTATCAAAATATGCTTTATCCAGTCTCCTATCGAACTTTATCGTTCCTAGATCAAGTTCTTTCAAAGGTGCTGATGGTCCATAAGGTTGAACTGAATCAGATAATTGAATTTTACCAGCTGGCTTCTTGGTAAAGAAAGCTTCCACTTCGGCTGGTTTTTTAGAGAGCGCCATCTGCTGAGTAAAATCAATCACTCTATCGTTTTCCTGAAATTTATCAACCCTGATAGGATACTTACCTCTAACAAGCTGAGTCCTGGTATCCACGATCTCATCGATATCCTTACCTATCCATTTCTCAGGCATATCTAATTCACTGGTATCTCCGTGAAAAGGTGGTACTAATGGACCGATATCTACCTTTGGATATCCATATCTGCCTACAAAAACACCTGGTGGAGAAGAACCTGAAAGATCGGTACCATCAATCATTGGTTCAGATTTCATCTTACTGTAATATTTTACCAGAACTGGACACCGATCTCTGCCACATAGATTTTTAGTACCTCTGCAGCGAGCACATAAACTGTTCTTCTGCACGAAATTATTTTCATCTGCCAGGTCTACTTTCATCCTGATTAAAATAGAGTTATTCTACCTTTTAACTGTTTCTGATTAAAAACTAAAATAAGAAAAAGGGGTTTTTATTGGTTTACGAGTTCTTTTGTATTTTCCATGAAATTATCGAGGATTTCTTCCAATCTGCCCTCTTTTTGTACATCAAGTTCATAAGTCACATGTAGCATCGGTTTGTCTATGTCCAGTATTCTATGAAGGTCTATTGGTGTTCCAGATACAACTATGTCAGCATCTGAATTTTCGATCGTCTCTTCTAATTCTTTCTTCTGTTTGTCTCCATATCCCATGGCAGGGAGTACGTCTGTAAGATGTGTGTATTTTTCGAATGTCTCTTTTATAGAGCCGACTGCGTATTCTCTTGGATCGACCAGTTCTTCTGCACCGAATTTTTCTGCTGCTATCTTTCCTGCACCAAAGGCCATCTCACCATGTGTTACTGTTGGACCATCTTCGATAACAAGGACTTTCTTTCCTTCGATCTGCTCAGGATTCTCTACTGTCAATGGTGAATCAGCTCTGAGTATCTCAGCATCTGGATTGAGTTCTTCGATATTCTCTTCCATCTGTTTGATATCTTTTTCATCGGCTGTGTCGCACTTGTTTATTATGAAGACATCAGCCATGTTCATGTTCACTTCTCCAGGATGATATTTAGTTTCGTGTCCTACTCTGTGCGGGTCGACTACGACAAAGTGAAGGTCAGACCTATAGAAAGGAGTATCGTTGTTTCCTCCGTCCCATACTACAACATCTGCTTCTTCTTCAGCCTCTCTTAAAATTGCACCATAGTCAACTCCAGCATATATTACCATGTCTTTTTCTACATATGGCTCGTATTCTTCCATCTCCTCGATAGTACAATCATATTTTTCTAAGTCCTCATAGCTTGCGAACCTTTGTACTGCCTGTTTTTCAAGGTCACCATATGGCATAGGATGTCTTATAGTTGCAAGTTTAGTTCCATCCTCATTGAGCATTTCACATATCTTTCTTGTAGTTTGACTTTTACCAGAACCAGTTCTTGCCGCGCATACCGATATCAAAGGTACGCGAGCTCTTATCATCGTTTCATAGTTACCTAACAATACAAAATCAGCGCCGGCAGCTACAGATTTAGAAGCTAGATGCATAACATGTTCATGAGTTACATCGCTGTAAGCGAAAACAACTTCATCAATATTCTCCTCTTCAATAACATCTACTAAATCGTCTTCTGGAATTATCGGGATTCCATCAGGATATAGTTCTCCAGATAATGCTGGAGGATATCTTCTCCCCTCAATATCGGGTATTTGGGTAGCTGTAAAGGCTACTACTTCGTATTTTTCGTTATCTCTAAACACTGTATTAAAATTGTGGAAATCTCTGCCTGCTGCGCCCATAATAATTACTTTTCTCTTCCTTTTCTCCATTCTACCACCGTTCTTCCCTATTAGGATTTACTATATCTAATTTATGGGCGAAAAAGGTTAAATTAAATTATTAAAAAATAGAAAAGGTATTGTTTTTAGTTCTGTATCTATTAGCACTGACTATATCCACAGTTTGGACATTTTCTGCATCCTTCCTGTATTGTAAGCATAGCTCCACATTCTGGACATGCTGGATTCAATCCCTTAGATACCAGTTCTCTCGCTGCTGAGCCGGGTTCCGTCTCTTTTTCCTCTGTAGGTAACGTTGCCTGTTCTCCTCTTGGTCTTCCTTCTAAGTGCCATCGTAGTGCTTTAGCCATGGCATCCGGTATCGATAATATCTTTTCACCTTGATCGAAGGCTATCTCAGGTGATCTGATGCCTTCTAATTGTTTGATTATATCCTGAACATCGATACCCGATCTGAGCTGTAAAGAGATCAATCTTGCTAAAGATTCGGTAAATGATTGTGTGAATCCACCTGCTCTTCCTATCTGAGCGAAAACCTCGAAAAGTCCGTGTTCATCTTCATTTATCGTGATATAAAGTGCTCCGTAACCTGTGTTTATCTTCCTAGTAGTTCCAGTAACTGTCGTTGGTCGTTTCCTGGGTTTCTTCTTTATCTCTTCTTCCTCTTCCTTCTTCTTTTCACCTTCGACTTCCATTACTTGTTCCTGTCTGGATCCACTTCTATAGACTGTGACTCCTTTACATTTTAGATCATAAGCAAGATTGTAAACTTCTCTGATATCTTCCTCACTGGCTTCATTTGGGAAGTTAACTGTTTTTGATATAGCATTGTCCACGTAATCCTGGAAAGCTCCCTGCATCCTTATGTGCCACTCGGGTTTTATCTCTAAAGCCGTTTTGAACAGTGGTTTTAGATCATCTGGAACTTCTTCGATATCGGTAATAGTGCCCTGATCAGCTATATCCTTCATAAGTTCTTCAGAGTAAAAGCCTCTTTCCTTCGCGATCTCTCCAAATACAGGATCTGGCATCACAAGGCTTTCTCCATCCAACACGTTTTTTACATATGATACAGCAAATATAGGTTCAATGCCACCGCTAGTATCTGCTATCATACTGGTAGTACCAGTAGGTGCTATCGTTGTCGTTGTTGCGTTTCTCATCGGCTCATCGTAAGTTGATTCATCCCAATTAGGGAAGCGTCCTCTCTCTTCAGCTATCTCTTTACTCGTTTCTTTACTCTTTTCATCGATAAATTTCATCACTTCTTTGGCCTTTTCTATAGCTTTGTTGCTGTCGTAAGGGATACCGAGTCTGATGAGCATATGATGCCATCCCATGACACCTAGGCCTATCTTTCTGTTAGCTTCTACATTTCTTCTTATAGCGTCTCCTTCACCTTCGTAACCTTCCACATCTGGAAAATCACTAGCATCTATCACATTGTCTAAGAATCTAACACCCATTTCAGTCAATCTTTCGAGTTTATCCCAATCTACTTCTCCATTTTCAACACAGTGTGAAAGATTGATATGGCCAAGGTTACAGGCTTCGTAATCCTCCAATGGTTGCTCTCCGCAGTTGTGGATAACGAATCCGTTACCAACGAATGAGTGAGTATCGGGTTCTGTAAGATCGTAAACATCTTCATGTCCGTCGAATTCTATCGATTCAACGGTTGCTTTGAACTTTTCAGAATAAGGGCCTTTAGTATATCCATTCAATAATTCTTCTATTCTTTCGTTTTTATCTTCTCTAACAAATCCTATTTCCTCTTTGAATCTGTGAAGATTTTCTTTACTGATAACCAGATCATGCTGGGATCTTATCTTATAATTCTTTGTTCCACCATTACCATCTGGTAGTTCCTGTTCTCCTTCCTTTCTTCTTTCCTCGTAGATCTTACTACTGATACCGAATCCTAGCAGCAACTGTTGAACCTCTTTCAATAGATCTAGTTCAGAGCTAGATAATCTGACAGAAACTCCTTTTTCATTACTTCCTTGAACACTCCCGTCAGCGGTGAATAGTCCTTTCAAAAATCCTTTTGCAGTATCTTTACTGGAAGTGAACACTTTATCTGGGACTTGCAACTTATTTTCGTTTATCCCGTAACTATCCGTGATCTCATACAATCTTGCTGACCTGACCCTTTGTTCTTTGACGGAGTTTTCATCTCTTTTTATATCCTGAACCCCTACTTCATAGTCCCCGTTACCTTTTGGTTCTCTGATTATATCGTTTACATAACCTGCAAATCTCTCAGATATCTCTGTATCTTTATCATAGAAATGCAGGGTTACTCTTTCTTCAGACGTCTTTATCTGACCGTCACCGACAATCCATCCGAGAACTAGACCCTCTTCGAACGAACCTTCTTCACCGAAATCGATATCATTATCCACGATGTGGACTTCGTCTCCAGCCTCTATATCTTGGACTTCTTTCCATCCATCATCGGTCATCATCTTGTGATCTTTAGTGAGTCTGATCTCATAGCCTTCCTTTGTAGTTAATTTGTATACGTCTTTTTCTCCTGTTTTGAATACATTTGAAGCTTCTTTTACCTTATCATCGCTTAAACGACCATCAACTATTATGTCTAGATCTGCTCCATCCTCACACAACTCCTCTGCCTTGAAGAGACCATCCTTTGTACTGATAAGCGTATCACCAGTAACACATGGATTAGTTGCGTCGATATAATGGCTAGGATACTTTTCTACATCAAAAGG
>CAYSTL010000011.1:0-21860 GCA_964433785.1 uncultured Thermoplasmata archaeon | reverse complement strand
ACTTTTTTTGATTTTTTAGTGTCCTTGACTCATTTCAGGAACACAGTTCCTGATGATATAGGAATCTAGGATTCCTATTTAGTAGGAATTTTAAATTCCTACGGTCGGAGGAAAACAGAAAGGTTTTCCTCCAGAAGCAGTGGATGACGCAACGCAATTACAAATAAGTTGCGTCTTCCACTATAATCCTATTTAATACAAACCGTTTAATATTTAGGGAAAAGTTATAAAACATATAACAGTTTTTCAATGAACACTCGAGATGAATCAGATGAGAGTACTCTTTGTTGATGATGAGGAGGGTTTGCTCGACCAAGCAAAATTGTTCCTGGAACGTATGGATTATGATTTTAATATAGATACTGTAAGATCAGCAAAAGATGCTCTAGACTTGCTTGGTGAGGAAGATCATGATGCGATTATATCTGATTACCAGATGCCAAGTATAGATGGGCTAGAATTCCTGAAAATAATCAGAAAAGAGAGAAACAAGGATATCCCTTTCATCATCTTCACGGGTAAAGGTAGAGAGGAAGTTGCTATAAAAGCATTAAATTTTGGAGCTGATCGATATATCCAGAAAGGTGGCAGTCCGAAGAGTCAGTACGGGATCTTAGCTGAAGCTATCAATCAAGAAGTGAGAAGACATAAGATAGAAAATAAATTAGAACTCACTCAGTACTCAGTAGATAAGGCGTCAGCTAGTATCTATTGGATACGACCGGATGGAAGCTTTCTCTACACAAATGATAAAGTAAAGGAAAGACTCGGTTATACGTCGGAAGAACTCAGAAATATGTACGTTTGGAACGTCGATCCTGAACATGGAAAAGATATGAGAGAAGAGCAATGGAGAAGGGTGAAAGAAAATAAAGTGATCAATTTCAGGTCTAAGCACCAGACGAAAGAGGGTAAAGTTTTTCCAGTCGAGATCACGAGTCATTATATCGAACACGAAGGTGAAGAGTACGAATTTGCTTTCTCTAGAGATGTCAGCGATAGAGAGGAGACAAGACACGTACTAGAGAAAAACGAAAAAAGATACAGGTCGATCTTTGAACTAGCCTCTGAAGGGATAGTACTGCTCAATACGGATGGGGAGATCACCGAATGCAATGATGCCTTCGTTAAGATGATAGGATACGGAAGGGATGAGATAATCGGTAAAATTCCTACTTATTTTTCTCCGGATGAACAGCAAGATGGAGAAGACTCTTCTGAAAAAGTAAAGAGGTATATCAAAAAGGCCTTAGATGGAGAAAAAGTGAATTTTGAATGGATGCTCAAAACAAAAGATGGATCTAGGTTATTCACAGAGATCTCACTCAAGAGGATCGAGATCAACGATGAAGTCAGGATAATCGCGATGAAACGTGATATCACAAAAAGGATTCAGGCCGAGAAGGAGATCAAAAAAGAAAAGAAACGATTCCAGGAGATATTCAATAATGCAAACGATGCTATACTTCTCCATGAACTGACAGAAGAAGATATGCCTGGCAATTTCATAATGGTGAATGATGTCGCCTGTGATATGCTTGGATACACTAGAGAAGAGTTCATGCAGATGTCTCCAAAAGACATAGATGCGACTGAAAAAGCAGAAGAAGTGCCCGACATAATGGAGGAGCTGATCGACAAAGGTAACCTTCGTTTCGAGATGGTGCACAGGACAAAGGATGGTACAGATATCCCAGTGGAGATACATTCTCACGTTTTCGAATTCGAAAGCAAAAAAAGAGTGCTCTCTGTGGCTAGAGATATATCTAAAAGGAAGAAGACTGAAAAGGAACTTAAAAAATCTGAAAGAAGGTTCAGGAAAAGCTTCGAAGCATTTCCCGATCCTGCATTCTTGGTCGATGAAAATGGTACTTTCAAAGATATAAATGATGCAGCTGTGTATACACTAGGGTACGATAAAGAAGAGATAATTGATAAACATATCTCTGAATCTCCATTCATATCAGAAGATGATAGGGATAAAGCCATAAATGTATTCGAGAAAAGACAAAAGGGAGAAGATATCTCACCCTACGAACTTGAATTGATATCTAAGGATGGGGAGAAGATATACGCAGAGATCAACGCTGGTTCTTTCCAAGAGGATGGTTTTCAGGGAGAGATAGTCATCGCTAGAGATCTTACAGAAGAAAAGCTATCTGAAAAGAAGCTAAAAGATACCCAGCAGAGATTACAGCTAGCTCTTGAAGGTGCAGAACTCGGTGTTTGGGATTGGGACATAAAAAATGGAGAGGCAAAATTCAACGAAAGGTGGGCAGAGATAATCGGATATGATCTAAGTGAAATTGAACATAGTGTGGATTTTTGGGAGGAAAGACTACATCCTGACGACCGACAAGAAGTGCATGAAGAACTGAATAAACACCTGGAAGGAGAAACAGACATCTATAAGTCAGAACACCGGATGGAGAATAAAAATGGTGGTTGGACATGGATCAAGGATGTAGGAAAAGTATTTGAAAGAGATGAAAACGGCGAGCCAGTAAGAGCCGTAGGGATACATGAAGATATAACTAAAAGAAAGAAGGCTGAAGAAAGATTAAAAGAGTCTGAGAAAAAATACAAAGAACTATCCGAAGAGCTCGAGAGCATCCTGGATCACATACCAGGCCTAGTTTATTACAAGGATAAAGAAAACAACCTAATCAGAGTAAATGAAGCTCTAGCTGAGGAACACGGCATGACGAAGGAAGAGATGGAAGGAAAGAATTTGTTCGATCTATATCCAGAAGAAGAGGCAAAGAAATACCTGGAAGATGATAAAGAGGTGATAGAGGACATAGAACCCAAGCTGAATATGGTCGAACCCTGGTCTCCAGATGAAGAAAGGTGGTTGAGCACCAGTAAGATACCGTACGTGGTCGATGGTGAAGTGAAAGGGATAATAGGTATATCTATAGATATCACAGAAGAGAAAAAAACTCAGGAGAGAGAAGAGCTTCTACACACCATACTAAGGCACGATGTGAAAAATAAAGTGCAGGTTGTTCATGGTTATCTACAACTTCTTGAAAAAGAGGGTTTATCAGAGGAAGCAGAAGACTATCTACAAAAAGCACTGAGAAGCAATAAAGAGAACATGAATCTATTGAGCAAGATCAAACTCCTGCTGAAAGCTCAAAAAGAAGTTAAAAAGGATGTTAACATCGCTAACACTGTTCATGAGGCTGTCCACGAAACTGAATCCATCGCCAATGATAAGGGCTTTGATATCACCGTAGAGTGCCCATCGATGGAATGTAGAGTAAAAGCAGGTCCTCTGCTTAAAGAAGTATTCTCCAATATAATCGAAAACTCTGTATACCATTCAGATGGTGAAAAGATAAAGGTTTCTGGGCAGGTGAAGGACGATGAGATCATCTGCACGATAGAAGATGACGGTAAAGGTATACCCGATGAAAAGAAGGATTCAATATTCCAAAAAGGTTATTCAACAGATGATAAAAGAGGGACCGGGCTTGGTATGTTTCTCGTAAGGATGCTTCTCGACACTTATGGTGGATATATCTATGTAAAGGATTCTGGATTAGGTGGGGCGAGATTCGATATACATCTCAAGAGGTGTCTAGATGATGGATGAAGAAAAATTGAGAGATGAGCTAAAATTGTATAAAGAACGACTGGAGAATGCTATGGCATCAGGCAACCTAGCATGGTGGGAGATGGAACTACCCTCTGAAGAGGTATATTTCAACGATAGAAAGGCTGAGATGTTAGGTTACGAACCAGAAAGATTTAAGAAATATTCAGATTTTACAGAACTGATACATCCAGAGGATCACGAAGAGACGATGCAGGCCATGAAGGACCACCTAGAGGGGCGTGAAGAAAGATATGAAACAGAATACAGGATCAAAAAGAAAGACGGAGATTACAAGTGGTTCCGTGATGTAGGAAGTATCACTGAAAAACATGATGATTATATAAAGGTCACTGGTATAGTCATCGATATCGATCAAAGAAAAGAGGCGGAAGAGAGAGAAGAGTTATTGAATTCTGTCCTCAGGCACGATATAAAGAATAAAGCTCAGATAGTCCAGGGATATCTACAGCTCCTGGATGAAAAAGATCTATCAGAAGATATCAGAGATCTTGTTGAAAAAGCACTTACTAGTAACGAAGAAAGCATGAACCTTATCAAAAAGGTGAGACTGCTCTTAAATGCAAAAAAAGAGGTTATAACATCTGTCGATATGGTCTCCATGATCAAGGGAGCATTGACTGCCTCTGAAGGGGTGATCAAGGGAAAGGACATAGAAGTCGAAATGGATTTTCCATCCATCGAAAGTGAAGTTGAAGCTGGTTCTTTACTAAAAGAAGTATTTTCAAACCTTATCGAGAATGCAGCTTTTCATTCTGGTGGTAGTAAGATAGTGATTAAAGGAAAGACCACCGATGATCAGATCATCTGCATTATCAAGGATGACGGCAAAGGGATACCCGATAAGGAGAAGGAAAAAATATTCCACAGAGGTTACACAACAGATAAAGAGAGGGGGAGCGGTTTGGGTATGTTCCTTGTAAAGATGCTGGTCGAGACATATGGTGGAAAAATAGAGGTGAAAGATTCTGATCTTGGTGGAGCGAGGTTCGACGTCTACCTAAACAAAGTTTAATTTTAGATATTTATAGGATAATATTAAATAACCAGTCTCAAAATATTGATTACTGCCTTAGAGGTTTACGAACATGAGGGTGCTGTTAGTCGATGATGAACTTGAATTGCTGGAGCAGGCTAAGATTTTTTTAGAAAGAAAGAACGAAAGTTTTAAAGTAACTACTGTAAGGTCTCCAGATAAAGCTCTAGCAGAACTCAAGGAAAATAATTTTGATGTCATCGTTTCAGACTATCAGATGCCCGAGATAGATGGATTAGAACTATTGAAGATCATCAGAGAAGAGATGGGGATGAAGATCCCTTTTGTCATGTTCACGGGTAAGGGTAGAGAAGAGGTCGCTATGGAAGCATTGAACTTAGGTGCAGACAGATATCTTCAGAAAGGAGGTAGCCCAAGGAGTCAATACGGTGTTCTTTCAGAGGCGATAATTCAGGAAGTGGAACATCGAAGGACAAGAAAGAGCCTAGAAGCTAGGAAAAAACAATTCGAAAGAGCAATACAGAACGCTCCGTATCCCGCGATGCTGCAGGCAGAGGATGGGGAAGTACTGCTTATAAATAATAGATGGACAGAGATAACGGGCTATGAAGAAGATGAAATACCATATATCAGTGATTGGACTGAAAAGGCTTATGGTAGAGAGAAGGACAAGGTAGAATCTGAGATCGAGTCTCTATTCGAAGAGAAAAACACAGTACATGAGGGAATTTACACAATCACAACTAAAAGCGGTGAAAAAAGAAAATGGGATTTCAATACATCACCTTTAGGTAAGTTACCAGATGGAAGAAAACTCATCCTGTCCATGGCAAACGATATCACTGATAGGGTTGAAGCTCAAAGGAAGGTAAAAAAGAGCGAAGAAAAGTACAAGACGGTATTTGAAAATACTGGTACAGCTACATGTATCCTAGAAGATGACACTACGATATCCCTAGCTAATAGAGAATTTGAGGAATTGTCGAGATATCCAAGAGAAAAGATCGAAGGGAAGATGAGCTGGAAAGATTTCGTTCCCGATGAAGATATCGAGAGGATGGAAAAGTACCATGAATATAGAAGACAGGATGAGAAAGACGCCCCTAACAGATACGAATTCGATTTCATAGACAGGGACGGTGATGTACACCATATTTTACTGACTATAGATGTCATACCAAATACAAAAAAAAGCGTAGCATCTTTACTAGATATCACTGATAGGAAGGAAACTGAGGAAGCACTCAAAGAGAGTGAAAAGAAATATCAGGCTATCACGGAAAAGAGCCATGATGCGATATTCGTAGCTGAACAAGATGAACTCTTGTTCGTCAATGAAAGTACTTGTGAACTAACAGGTTACAGTAAAGAGGAAATCTACGATATGGACTGGCGAGAACTACTTCATCCAGAAGATAGAGAGAAGATCATAGATATAGATGAAAAAGGAAGGAAAGGGGAAGAAGTGCCGACAAAGTACGAAGCAAGGATATTGACCAAAGAAGGTGATGTCCGATACGGCGATTTCAGAGTTGAACCTATCGAATACGAGGATTATATGGCAGTTTTAGGAACTATAAGAGATATAACTGAACAAAAGGAAAAGAAAGAAAAACTGGAGAAAGCTAGAAAGGAATGGGAGAACATCTTCCAGGCGATAGGTCATCCAACGCTTATCCTGGACAAAGAACAGAATATCCTGCAAGCTAATAAAGCCGCCGTAGAAGTTTCTGGGCTGACTTTGGAACAGTTGAAAGGAGAAAAGTGTTATGAGATCTTCCATAAATCAAGCAAACCACCTGAAAATTGTCCAGTAGATAAGTTGATCGAATCAGGTGACGTACAGATCGCTGACATGGAGATGGAATTGGTAGTCGGAGAATACATGGTTTCAGTAACCCCTATATTTGATGATAAAGGTGATATAGAAAAGATCATCCACATCGCTACAGATATCACAGAGAGGAAGGATAAAGAGAGAGAACTGCAGGAAGAGAGAAATTTCTTGGAACAGATAGCAGAGATGAGTCCTGTATGTATCACCAAATTGAATGCTGATGGAGAGATAATATATGCGAACGACAGGGCTGAAGATGTTTTAGGCCTTTCAAAGAGCAAGATAAAAGGAAGAACTTACAACGATATCAAATGGAATATAACTGATTTTGAAGGTGATCCTTTCCCCGATGAGAAACTTCCTTTCACACAGGTAAAAGAGAAAGATGATCCAGTTTATGGTATAAAGCATGCGATCGAGTGGTCTGATGGAGATTGTAAGTTCCTATCGATAAACGCGACCCCCATATATGATGAGAAAGGAAAATTTGACGGGATGGTCTCGACCATCGAAGATGTTACTGAAGAAGAGAAGAAAGAAAGAGAATTGAAAGAGAGCAGAAGACGACTGAAAACCCTGATGGACAACATGCCTGGTATGGCATACAGGTGTAAAAATAATAAGAACTGGACCATGAAGTTCCTAAGTGATGGGTGTCAAGACCTGACAGGATATGAAACAGAAGATATACTCGATGACGAAGTCATACCATTCAGAGAGATCATACATCCTGAGGATCGTGAATACGTCAGGAACAGGATACAGGACGCAGTAGGTGAAGGTGAACCTTTCAAGTTCGAATACAGGATCAAGACCAAGAAAGGTAAGATCAAATGGGTGTGGGAAAAGGGCAGAAAAGTCAAGATCGATGGTGAAGAGTTCCTGGAAGGTATAATAACTGAGGTGACCGAAAGGAAGGAGATCGAAGAAAAACTGAGGAAGAGTGAGGAAAAATACAGGAACCTATTCTATGAAACACCTTTGGGTACCATCTATTACGATAAAAACGGTGTGATCAGAGATTGTAATCAAAAATTCGTCGAGATAATCGGTTCTTCTAAAAAGGAACTGATAGGATTTGACATGTTGAATAGATTAGAAGACGATAGATTACACGATGAAGTAAGATCATCTCTTGAAACAGGTGAAGGTTACTACGAAGGTGTGTACAGATCGATAACTTCAGATAAATCCACTCCTGTGAGGATTATGCTCAAAGGTATGAAGGATGACGATGGAAATATATACGCTGGTATAGGCCTGATAGAGGATATCACTGAAAAGAAAGAAAAAGAGGAACAGATCGAAAAGGAAAAGAACAGATACGAAAGCCTCTTCGAAGAGAATCCAGAAGCTCTTGTAGAAGTGGATCAAGATTTCAATATAGTCAAGGTCAATTCCAAGTTCAAAGAACTCTTCAAGTACAAGGAAGAAGAGATATTGGGAGAGCACCTTGACGATCTGGTCGTCCCGGATGATCGTATGGAAGAAGCCGAAACATTGAACAAAAAATCGAAGATCAAAGGTTACTTCGATCACGATACAGTCAGAGTAGACAAAAATGGTGAAGAGGTGCACGTTTCTATAACCGGTAGACCTATAAAATACGGTGGAAAAACACGTCACCTCGCTGTTTACAGAGATATAAACGAAAGGAAGGAAGCGGAGAAGAGGGAAAATTTCCTTCATTCATTACTTAGACACGATGTGAGGAACAAAGCACAACTGACTAAAGGTTATCTGGAACTTTTAGGTGAAAGCTGTGAAGAAGATATCCAAGAAGAATACGTCGAGAAGGCTTCCAGCTCTGTAAGAGAAGCAGAAGAGATAATAGATAAAGTTAGCAAACTCAGGAAGATAGAGAAAGAAGAGGAGATAAGTGAAATAAAATTATGTAAACCTATAGACAAAGTCTTATCTGAACTTCAGACTCAATTGGACGATAATGAGATCGAGATAGATAGAGAGAGATGCAGTTGTGAAGTTAAAGCGGGTGTTTTGTTGGAGGAGTTGTTTTATAACATAATTGAAAACTCGATCAAACACTCTGACTGTGATAAAATCAATATCAGAATCCGGTCTAAAAAAGAAGAATGTGATGTTATTATAGAAGACGATGGGAAGGGTATACCCAACAGATACAAAGATGAGATATTCAAAAAAGGCTTCAAACGAGGGAAGATGGCTGGATCAGGACTGGGGATGTTCATGGTGAAGGAAATCGCTGAGAACTATGGTGGTGAGGTCGATGTACAGGATTCAGACCTTGGCGGCGCGAAGTTCGATATCAAACTTGAAAGGAGTTAAGATTTATAGTCATATCAAAAATACTTGCTTTTAAATCATTTTTCCATTAATAATAATTTAATTTCATACTAATTTTATTAAAATAATTAAAGATGCATCGATAAATTTTATTTAATTTGAATACAATATTGTTGTTAAGGGAAATAATTAGGGGATAATGATATGAATGAAAAATCTTATGATGATGTGACAGAAGAGGGACTCGAAAAAGCTCATTCTGATGATATAGAGACTGTCTGGGAAAGGTTTGAAAAACAGCAGCCACAGTGTGGATTTGGTTCGCTAGGATTATGTTGTAGGAACTGCAATATGGGGCCCTGTAGGATAGATCCTTTCGGTGAGGGACCGACAAGAGGAACATGTGGTGCTACTGCCGCCACTATGGTCTCAAGAAACCTGATAAGGATGACCGCAGCAGGAGCAGCTGCCCACAGTGATCATGGTAGAGAGAATGCAGAAGTTTTCAGAGAGATGTTAAAGGGAGAGGCTCCAGGCTATGAGATCAAAGATCCGGACAAGCTGAAAGCGATAGCAGGTAAGCTGGGTATTGATACAGATAGAGAAATCGAGGAGATAGCTGAAGATGTGAGTGAAAAAGCATTGGACGATTTTGGAAGTATGAAAGAAGAGGTCATCTCCTTCACAGATGGTTATGCACCCAAAAGCCTGAAAGAGAAATGGGAAGAGTACGGGTTACTACCGAGGAGTATCGATAGAGAGATCGTAGAGATAATGCACCGAACTCATATAGGTGTGGACGCGGATCCATTGAACCTTAACCTTCAGGGCATAAGAGCTGCTATAGGTGATGGATGGGGTGGCTCGTTGATAGCTACCGAGATACAGGATGTACTGTTCGGAACACCTGAACCAGTTGAGTCAACTGCTAACCTAGGAGTGTTAGAAAAAGATAAGGTCAACATAATAACCCACGGCCACGTTCCGATACTATCAGAGAAGATAGTCGAAGCCACTGAAGATGAAGACATGATAGAACTAGCGAAAGAGAAAGGTGCTGAAGGAATCAACGTAGCAGGTATGTGCTGTACCGGAAACGAGCTGATAATGAGGCAGGGGATACCGGCCGCAGGTAATTTCCTCCAGCAGGAACTAGCATTGGCTACAGGTTCTGTCGATGCTATGGTGGTGGATTACCAGTGTATAATGCCTTCATTACCTGATGTAGCTGATTGTTATCATACCAAAGTGATAACCACATCTGGTAAAGCAAAGATACCAGGTGCTATGCATATCGAGTTCGAACCTAAAAAAGCTGATGATATCGCTAGGAAGATCGTTAGGACTGCGATAGAGAACTATCCATCTAGATCTCAGGACAAGATAAAGATACCCGAGGGAAAGATGGAAGGTGTTGTAGGATTCTCTGTCGAAGCTATAGTCGACGCTTTGGGTGGTACACTCGATCCTCTTATAGATGCTATCAAAGATGGCACGATAAAAGGTATCGCCGGTCTGGTCGGATGTAACAATCCCAAGGTGAAGCACGATTATAATCATGTAACTCTAGCTAAGAAATTGATCAAGAACGATATCCTGATAGTTGGTACAGGATGCTGGTCGATAGCTGCCATGAAAGATGGTCTTTTCAAACCAGAGGCGAAGGAATTGGCCGGCGATGGCCTGAAGGCAGTCTGTGAACAGCTAGGTATACCTCCATGCTTACACATGGGAAGCTGTGTCGACAACACCAGGATACTGGTCGCTATAGGAGCTATCGCAGATGCATTGGGCGTAGATCCTTCAGACTTACCAGTCGCAGGAGCCGCACCGGAATGGATGAGTGAAAAAGCTGTATCTATAGGGACCTATTTCGTAGCTTCCGGTGTTTATACAGTTCTTGGAACTACACCGCCAGTTCTTGGAAGTGATGAAGTCGTTAAGCTACTGACAGATGATGTAGAAGGCGTCGTTGGAGGTAAATTTGCCGTTGAAGGTGATCCTGAAAAGATGGGCGATCTTATCATCGATCATATAGAAAGAAAACGTGAAGAGCTTCTTGGGTGAGGGGATCTAAGATGGAAAAGATGATATATGTAGATCTGGACAGGTGCGTAGGTTGTCATACCTGCGAGATCGAATGTGCAGTCGAGCACTCGGAGAGCAAAGAGCTTTTTGAAGCTATCCATGAAGAGCCCCTTCCGCAGTACAGGATAGATGTTGAATACTTCGATGAGAGCAACATACCTTGGCAGTGCAGGCACTGTGAGGACGCTCCGTGTGTAACGGTATGTCCAACTGATGCCATAAGAAGGGAGAACGATGAATCTCCCGTCGTTGTGGACGACGACAAGTGTATAGGATGTAAGATGTGTATCCAGGTATGTCCATTCGGTGTGTTGAAGTTGAGTAGATCCGGTGGAGTAGTCACAAAATGTGACTTATGTATCGAAAGGTTGAAAGAAGGTGAAGAACCTGCCTGCGTTGAAGGTTGTCCGACCAACGCATTACAGTTCATGACTGTTGAAGAAGTTTCAGAAAAGAAAAAGGAGGAATCACAGAGAGAACTTCTGACCGCCTTCAGGAAGGGCAGCGAACTTGCGAAGGAACAAGCAGGGACCGAGTAGGAGTGACCTGTAGATGAAAACAGTTCAAGTCGATGTGTCCGATAAAGAGGATCCTGAATACAAATTATTACCTCTATTGAATTCCATACAGAAAGAGAAAGGATATATCTCCAAGGATGATCTGAGTAAAGCAGCTGAAAGATCCAACGTCCCTCTAGCAAAGGCATATGGTATAACGAAATTTTTTGAAGACTTCGATCTAAGCCCTAAAGGTAAGTACAAGATCCAGGTCTGTGACGGGACCGCATGTCATGTGAGAGGGAGCATGAAGATACTGGACAGGATATCTAGGGAACTGGACATAGAAGAAGGTGAGACCACAGATGACGAACTTTTCACTCTCACGACTGTGAGATGTCTGGGATGCTGCAGTCTTGCACCAGTGATGAAGATAGGTGAAGAGATCTATGGTGATCTTACAGCAGATAAAGCTATCCAGATAATAGAAGATATCAAAGAGGGTGAGGAAGATGAAAGTGACTGATCTTTCTGACCTCGAACACTTGGGGAAAAAAGGTGAAAACAGTCTCTATCCAGACCACCCCGTTGTAAAGGTCGCTTTAGCATCCTGTGGTAAAGCTGCAGGTGCAGATAAAACTTTCAAAATCCTGAAAGATGAGCTGGAAGATACAGATTACGATGTGAAAAGCATAGGTTGTATAGGGATCTGTCAGAAAGAACCGTTGTTCCAACTGCATGTCCCTGGATATCCTATTTTGATATACACAGAAGCCGATAAAGAAAGGACGAAGAGTATAGTCGACGACCTGAAAACCGGTATCATCCCGATAGACGATGCATTCTGTAAGATCACTGCAGACGATGATCCTGAAGATGAATTTGAAAATGTACCTGAGTGGACAGATGTACCTTTCTTCAAAAAGCAGAGAAGAGTTGTGATGAAGAACGCTGGATTCATCGATCCAGAGAATATAGAAGAATATATCGCTAGAGGCGGATATCGTTCTTTATATAAAGTCGTGAAAAACGAGATTGAAGACGTGATCGATGATATCAAAGATTCTAACCTCAGAGGTAGAGGGGGTGCTGGTTTTCCCACTGGTGTAAAATGGGAGTTGACCAAAGAAGCAGAGGGAGATAAGAAGTACATAATCGGAAATGCTGATGAAGGTGATCCTGGAGCCTACATGGATAGGAATTTACTGGAATCTGACCCACACTCTGTATTGGAAGGGATGATCATCGGAGCATACACTATTGAGGCTGATAAAGGGTTCATCTATATCAGGTCAGAATATCCGTTGGCCTTGAAAAGAGTTAGGAAGGCGATAGACCAGGCTAGAGATCTAGGCCTGCTCGGAGAGAATATATTTGATTCAGGTTTCGATTTTGATATAGAGATTTTCAAGAGTGCAGGTGCCTTCGTCTGTGGTGAGGAGACAGCTCTGATGCACGCCATCGAAAGTGATATCTCAGAACCAAGACCCAGACCTCCTTTCCCGGCAGAAAGTGGTCTTTGGGGAAAACCGACGAACATCAACAATGTGGAAACTTGGGCCAATGTACCACATATAATCGAAAATGGTGCAGGATGGTTCGCTGATATAGGCACAGATGAGAGCGGTGGAACGAAAGTCTTCTCCCTAACAGGGGATATCGATACGACTGGGTTGATAGAAGTCCCTATAGGTATCTCATTGGAGGAGATCATCCATGATATCGGTGGAGGTATCTCTGATGGGAGATTCAAAGCCGTTCAAACTGGTGGTCCCTCAGGTGGAGTCATACCAGAAGAGCACATCGATAAACCCGTTGATTACGAGACCCTGACAGAACTGGGTTCGATGATGGGTTCTGGTGGTATGGTTGTGATGAGTACCAACACATGTATGATAAACACTGCCCAGTATTTCATCGATTTTACCCTATCAGAATCTTGTGGAAAGTGTACTCCATGCAGGGAAGGTTTAAAAAATGTTATAGAGACCTTAGATGACATCTCTAAGGGTAAAGAAGTCGATCTAGACTTCCTAAAAGAAGTCGCATCGGTCATCAAAGAAGCTTCTCTTTGTGGACTAGGAAAGACTGCTCCAAATCCATTGCTGACGACCCTTGATTATTTTGAAGAAGAATACAGAGAACATATGGAAGAACAGAAGTGCAGAGCTAGAGTCTGTAAAGAGCTCATAGAATATCGTATAACTGACGACTGTATCAAATGTGGAAACTGTCTTGAAGCATGTCCTGAAGATGCTATCATGGGAGGGGAAGAAAAATACAGTATCGACCTAGAGAAATGTATCAGATGTGGTACGTGCTTGGATGTATGTCCAGTAGACGCTATAGAGGTGATCTGATGAAAGTGAAGATAGATGGGGAAGAAGTTGAATTTAAGGAGAAAAAAACTATACTGAAGGCTGCTGAAGAGATCGGTATAGAGATACCTACATTATGCCATCACGATGGTCTAGAACCTTACGGAGCATGCAGATTATGTATAGTTGAAATAGACCAAGACGGTTCTAAAGAGGTAGATACGGCCTGCACTAGAGAATTAGAAGATGGTATGGTCATCGATACAGGGTCGTATGATATCGAAAAGAAGAGAAAAATGATAGCTGAGTTATTGTTAGCCAGGGCGCCTGATTCAGAAGAAGTTAAAGAGGTCTGTGAGGAGATGGGAGTTTCAGAAACTCGCTTCAAAGAAAGGGACTCTGACTGTATCCTCTGTGGTAAGTGTACCAGGGCATGCGAGGATGAACTGGGTGTGAGTGCCATCAGCTTCGTAGGCAGAGGATATGATAGAGAAGTAGATACTCCTTTCTCGATCAACTCAGAAGTCTGTATCGGCTGTGGCTCGTGTGCTGAAGTCTGTCCCACCGATGCTATAGAGATAGAGGATGAAGGAGATACTAGGTATATCAAATACTTCAACACTGAGCTCAAGATGAAGAAGTGTGAGGAGTGTGGTGAGTATTTCAGTACAGAAAGGATGGTAGAAAAGTTAAGGGAACATGATTTCCCTTCTCTACCAGATGAATATTTTGAACTGTGTGAATCGTGTATGAAAAAGAAGGAACTAGGTAAATTTAAGGAGGCGAATAAATGAAGATAGCTGTTTCAGGTAAAGGCGGAACTGGAAAAACGACCATAACTGGAGGTTTGGCTAGAGCCTTCGCTGATGAAGATGATGTGATAAGCATAGATCTCGACCCTTCACCCAATTTGATTACTGTGCTCGGGGGATCAGATGGAGACATTACGCCACTATCCGAGATGGATGATCTTATCAAAGAGAAAACAGGAGTAGAACCAGGAAGCGGATACGGGCAGATGTTCAAACTCAATTTTACCGTTGATGATATTTTGGACAGGTATGGTATAGAATGCAATGATGGTGTACAGCTGTTGGTCGCAGGTTCTATCAGAAAGGGCGGAAGCGGCTGTTTCTGTCCTGAGAACGCTTTGATCAGGAGGCTGATGGAATACTATCTGAAAAATTGGGAACATACACTGCTCATGGATATGGAAGCAGGAGTCGAACATCTCGGTAGAGGAACGACCCAGGATGTGGATGTGCTGCTTATCGTTGTCGAACCTAATCTACGTTCGGTCCAAACAGCGGAAAGGATCACGGATCTTGCAGAAGATTTAGATCTGAATGAAGTACATGCGGTTCTGAATAAAGTGAGAAATGAAGAGGAAAGGAAGATCATAGAAAGTAAACTAGAACTGCCTATAATCCACTCTGTCCCTCACAGTGAAGAAGTTATCAAGGCTGACCTGGAAGGTGATTCAGTATATGATAGAGACAACAAAATGAGGGAAGAGATGGTAGAACTGAGGGATAAATTGATGGAACTATAAGCTCAAATCCTATCTATTAAACTTTATCTAACCTAACTATTTAAGACCTCTTTCTTCAGGGAGAGGAGGATGTCACACACTTTACAATACAGATCAAAAGTAGCAGCAGCTTTATCGAAAAAAGTATTTCTAGAAAATAAAAATAAATTTTATATTCAGTAAGTCCGTAGTAAACTTATATCGAATCTGAGAAGGAGAGTCAGATGGACAATAAAAACAGCCATGAATATGTATCTGAGAAAAAAAAGATAGCTGGAGAGAAGATCATAAACAATTCTCCTCTACCTACTTTTGTGGTGGATTCGGAAGGTTCTGTGCTGATGGCGAATCAAGCGTTTTTAGATGCTTACGATCTACCCAACAAAGATATCATGATAGGTAAAAACGCTCTGACCAACACTACGAATAAACAACATGATGTTACAAAATACATCAAAGAAGCTCTTAAGGGTAGAACCATCGAAACTCCTGAAGTTGACTTCAAAACCCCACATGGGGTCAGAAGGATAACGAGGAGCAGACTGTTCCCGATATTCGATGATGACCAGGAAGTCACCCATGTTGTAGTCATGCACGAAGATATCACCGAACAGAAACTAGCTGAAGAAAGAGCATTTGAAGCTAGGAAAGAAGCTGCAGTTGCCGAAGAGAGAGCTGATATCATAGGATCGATACCTGAGATCATCTTCATACTGGATAAAGATTTTAAATTGATCGATTGGAACGATACTGCAGAAGAAAGGAGTGGGCTTCCTTCTGAGGAGATGAAAGGAAGATCGATATCAGACTTCATACTTGAAGAAGATAGAGAAAAGATATCGAAAGGATTAGATGAAGCTATAGAAAAAGGATATACGTCCAAAGAGGGAAGATTGATCACAGAACAAGGTGAAAAGATCGTACATTCCTGGCATGCTTCTTCTATTAGATATGAGGATGAAGAGGACCTTAAAATCGTCGTATTCGGTATCGATATCACTGAGAGAAAGAAGGCTGAAGATAGGGAAGAATTTTTGAACTCTTTATTGAGGCATGACGTTAAAAATAAAACACAGGTAGCCCGGGGTTACTTAGAACTTGTAGAAGATCATGATCTATCAGATGAACTCAAGGATCTTGTAGATAAATCTAAAAAAGCAAATAAAGAGAGTATGGATATAATAGAAAAGGTCAGAACTCTCCATGATATAGAAAGAGAGAAGATAGAGGTGATCGAACTAAATTCGATCATAAAAACGGTGGTAGATGAAAACCGATCGAGTGCACAGATAGAAAACATAGGTATAGATATCGAACTCCCTGATGAAGATATCGAGGTAAAAGGTGGCATGCTGATAAAAGAGGTCTTTACCAATATCATTACCAATTCTATCAATCATTCAGAAGGAGATAACATATATATCGGTTTTAAGGATCGGTCCAACGAGATCATCTGTACGATCGAAGATGATGGAAAAGGTATCCCAGACGATAAGAAGGAAAAGATATTTGAAAGAGGATATACCACGGACCGAGAAGGTGGATCCGGACTAGGTTTGTATCTTGTTAAAATTTTATTAGATAATTATGAAGGAAAGATAATGGCTAAAGATTCTGAACTAGGGGGAGCTAGATTCGATGTGCATCTGAAGAAGTATTGAAAAGATGAAGCATATATATATTTCTAAAACTTTTTAAGAGAGTTATTGACATAAATAATAAAAGGCAAAAATGATGAAAGTTCTTTTCGTAGATGATGAGGAAGACTTGCTCAGGCAAACTGAGGTGTTCTTGGAAAAAATAGATGAAAGTCTGGAAGTAGACACGGTCGAATCAGCAAAAGAAGCTTTGGAAAATCTAAAAAGTGATGATTATGATGTGATCGTTTCAGATTACCAGATGCCTAGGAGAGATGGGATAGAGCTTCTAAAGATCGTTAGAGAAGATAAACGGGAAGACATCCCTTTTATCATGTTCACGGGTAAGGGTAGAGAAGAAGTAGCCATGGAGGCACTGAACCTTGGTGCGAACAGATATCTAAAAAAAGGAGGAGACATAAGGGCACAGTACAATCTATTGGTCGATGCTATTAGACAGGAAGTCAATCACTACAATACCAAGAAAAGATATCGAGAACTGTTCCATGAATCACCCATCGGTATATCGGAGGAAGATTTTTCTGAAGTCAAGAAGAAGATAGATCTATTAAAAGAAGAAGGGATCGAAGATATCGAAGGATATCTAGATGATAATCCCGGATTTGTAAGAGAACTGATGGAAGATGTAGAGATCATCTCCGTGAACGACGCTGTTTTAGATATGTACAGAGCAGATTCTCAAGAAGATTTTAAAAAGGGTTTATCTAAGATTTTTGGAGAAAGGTCCATCCCAGCTTTCAAAAAAGTTGTTGAAAAGATAGCTGATGGAGAAACAGAATTCAGTACAGATAAAGTCGATAGAAGGCTAGATGGTGAAGACATCCACGTTTTCTTAAAATGGTCAGTAACAGCCGGGCACGAAGACGACTACTCTAGAGTCATAGTCTCTACAGTAAATATAACTGAACGAAAGAGAAAGGAAGAAAAATTAGAGAAAAACAAACAAAGACTCAGTAGGACCCAGCAGGTCGCTAAAGTGGGAACATGGAGGATAAACCTAGATAGCGGTAAACTAGATTGGTCTGATCAAACCTATCAGATATTCGAAATACCTAAAGAAGAGGATTTAGACTATGATAAATTCCTGGGATCAATCCATCCCGAAGATAGAGAATTTGTCGATGAAAAATGGGAAGAAGGTCTTGAAACTGGAAAATATGATATAGAACACCGGATATTGGTAGATGGAAAAACAAAATGGGTCAGAGAGAAAGCAAATATACAATATAATGAAAAAGGAGAACCAGTAGATGTGATAGGTAGTGTACAGGATATCACAGAACGGAAAGATGTCGAAGAAAAATTAAAGAGATCTGAGAGGGAAAAATCCTTGATCCTAGAAAATACTGATGAAAGGATCGCATATCATGACAAAGATCATAGACTCCGATGGGTCAACAAGGCTTACCTTGAGGCTACCGATAGATCTTTTGAAGATATAGTAGGAGATAGATGTTATCACGCATGGGGGCTTGAAGATCCTTGTGAAAATTGTCCGATAACGAGAGCCATAGAAACTGGTGAATCATATGAAACTGAATTTACACCTGGAAATGAAGAAAACTTAGTTCAAGATAATGGAACCTGGCTGATAAAAGCCAACCCCGTTAGAGATGAAGATGATAATATCATAGGAGCCATCGAGGTCGCACTTGATATAACCAAGCAAAAGAAAGCTATAGAGAGATTGAAGAGGAGTGAAGAGAGGTATAAAACTTTATTTGATGACAATCCAGAGGCGACTGTCGAAGTTGATGAAGATTTCAAAATAATAAAAGTTAATTCACAGTTCGAAAAATTATTCAAATATGAGGAAGAGGAGATCCTGGATAAATGTATCAATGATCTTATCGTCCCTGAAGAAAGAAAAGGGGAGGCTGACGAACTTAACAAGAAGTCTATTCAAAAAGGATACCTCCAATATGAAACTGTCAGAATAGATAAGAAAGGTAACGAAGTTCCAGTATCTATAACTGCTAGACCCATAAATTACAGTGACGAAACTCATCATATAGCTGTTTATAAAAATATCACTGACCTGAAACAAGTTGAAAAAGACCTTGATCAGATGGAAGAAAGGAAAGAACACTTAGTAGAGGGCATCAAAAGATACAGGAACCTTATCGAAGCCTCACCAGATACTATATTACTCATCGATACGGACTCCGGAGATGTGATCGATGCAAATCGAAGGTCTGAAAATCTATTCAAGATGTCTAGAGAAAAGATAATAGGCAAGAACATCTCCGAACTCAGACCTGAAGAAGAAAAGGGTATTTACGATAAAATATTCAAACAATGGAAGATCGGTGATATGGATTATGGTAAAAAAGAATTGCATGTATTGGACAGATATGGAGACTCTGTCCCCGTAGAGATAGGTACATCTTCACTTGAGCTTGAAGGGAAGAACGTCATCTTTGGAGTGTTCAGAAATATCTCGAAAAGAAAAGAAGCAGAGAAAAGGCAGGATTTTCTCCATTCACTTTTAAGACACGACGTCAGGAACAAGGCATCTATAGTCAAAGGATATATTGAACTTGTGATGGAAGAGGACCTTGACCTTCCTGAAAGCGTAGATAACTACCTCTCTATGGCTGAGGATGGTATCGAAGAGAGCATGGAGATAATAAATAAAGTCAGTTCTTTGAGGAAGGCGCAGGAAGAGAATGTAAAAAGAGTGAAGATAGACCAAGTGATCGATGAGGTCCTTAGCCATACAAAAGATGTAGCTGATGAGAAAGGGATAGATATCACCTGTGATCATTCTGAGAGAGGACAGGAAGTAAAAGGGGGATCACTCTTAGATCAAGTTTTCAACAATATAATCGAAAATGCGATCCAGCACTCAGAATGCAGTCATATCAAGATACACAGTAGATCAACAGAAGATGAGATCATATACACTATAGAAGACGATGGAGAAGGTATACCAGATAAGGAGAAAGAAAAGATATTTAAGAAAGGCTATACCACTGATGAGGAAAGGGGGACGGGATTAGGGATGTTCCTGGTCAAAAAACTACTTGAAATATATGGGGCCAAAATAGAATTAAAAGATTCAAAGTTAGGAGGGGCTAGGTTCGACATTAACTTTAAAAAGGCTTAACGAGGTTGTACATAAATCAAAAGATATGGGTGAATAACATGAAGAAGGTTACAGATAGAAAAATTGTGAAGACTGGGATAGATGGATTGGATAAAACGTTGGATGGTGGAATACCGGAAGGCCACGTAGTCTTGTTAACGGGTGAATCAGGTACGGGAAAAACGATCTTATCCCTGCAGTGGCTTTTCGAAGGGTGGAAAAAATATGAACAACCAGGTATATACATATCTGTAACAGAACCTTTCACCAAGGCTATCACAAATATATCTACCATGGATTTTTACGATTCTGAACCTGTAGAATCTGGTAACCTACATTTTACAGACCTAAGAAGTATGATCGAGCTTATGGAATTTGGAAAAAAGGATGGTGGAGTAGCACGAGAAGAAGTGGATGAACTGGTAAACAGGATAGAAGAACTGGTCGATAAAACCGGAGCTAGAAGGATGGTGATAGACTCGATCACTGCAGTCGGCTACATGATAGATGATAAAGAACTATTCAGATATCTTATATTCAGACTTGGAACTACTTTGAGTGGAAAAAAATGCAGTATATTTCTAACTTCAGAAGCTAGAAAAGGTACATCACCATTTCATGTTGAAGATTTCATCTCTGATGGTATCATCAAATTAGATTACACCCACGGAGAACAATCAGTCATCCGTAAGATGGAGATCAGTAAGATGAGGGGGATAGATTTTAGAAGCGGTAATATGTTCTTCGATATCAATTCAAAAGGCATAATCATCTATCCTAAAGTTCCCATTCAAAGAGAGATCGCTAAGACTAATTTTGAAAAAAGGGTAGAAACAGGATTGAACGAACTCGACGATATGCTGAATGGTGGTTATCCTGAGGGACATATAATTTTGATAACTGGTAACACTGGTACTGGGAAATCAACATTCGGGATGCAGTTTCTGGCTGAAGGCTTACAGAAAGGTGAAAAATGTATATTCGTAAATCTAGAAGAACCGCTTCCTCAGGTTAAAAAGACAGCCGAGTCACATGGTTGGGATTTTTCAAAACATGAGGAAGATGGTCTACTCAAATTCGTTTCGCCAGAACTTATAGATACGTATCCAGATAAGTTCGTTTATGAGATCTTAAGTATCATCGATGAAACAGATGCAAAAAGGGTCGTACTGGATTCAGTTTCATCTCTTCCATCAGCAGGTCTGAGTGAAGATAAACTGAGAGAGATACTCCTCCAGCTGAACTCAGCTTTAAAAGCTCGTGGAGTAACAGGCGTTATGACACATCTTGCTAGCGGTCTCTTCAGCCAAGGCTCAGATAAATTGATGGGGGCTACTCAAGCGAGTGATCTTCGTTTGAGTTCACTATGTGATGGGATAATCCTTCTAAGGTATGTAGAGAGAAACAACATGATAGGCAAAGCCATGAACATACTAAAGATGAGAGGATCAAATCACGATAAATATGTGAGAGAACTTCAGATAACTGATGAAGGTCTGAAGATAGGAGATGTTTTTGAGAGGGTGAGAGGATGAGTGATGAAGAACCGATCGTTTGGATATTTTATTCGAGCAAAACTGAACCAGAACTCTTAACGTTCTATGCAGATGGGTTAGCATATCTTAAGGACCATGATATTGGTCTTGAAGTCATCGACATCTCAGATGACAAAACAAAGGCTAAAGAGTTCAACGTTAAGACTACTCCCACCGTGGTGATAGAGAAGGGTGGGGAAGAAAAAGAACGTTATGAGGTCGTCAGTTATCTTAATGGAGTTTTAGAGAGTGGTGAACTGAAGAGGATCTTTGAGGATTCCTGAATAAAGATAGAGTTACCGTTTGAATCTAACTGATATCCTGATAGAGATTCTGTTCTCTATAACCAGTTTTCAGAAAGAATATCTACTTCATCTAGCCAGATATCCGATCCCATCCGGATGTATGCCTACATCGATCCTTC
>CAYSTL010000010.1:0-21874 GCA_964433785.1 uncultured Thermoplasmata archaeon | reverse complement strand
AAAAGAGGAATCGCTGTAACAGTTTAATCTATCCCTCTATAATTTTTTTCATTGAATCTAGATTTTCTTCTATGTCCTTAACTTTATTCATTTCTTCATCTTTGATTTCATTCATGATTTCGATAAGTGACTTCTTTAATCTGTATGAATGCTGAGGTCTTCCTCTACCTTCTTTATTTATTTCTCTTTTACTTATCCAATTTCTATCTCTTAAATCTCTTACGGCAACAGATATCTCAGGTTGTCTCAGTGCAGTATGTGATTCGATCTCTCTGCTTTTAGCTTCATCCTCCTCTGCTAGATAAAGTAGGGTTTTTGCTGTATTTTTCTTCAAACCAGTTTTTGTTAACCGGTCAATTAGTTCTTTTTCATTTCTCTTTTTCATTTTAATCATCAATTTCACTCCCCCAAGTATATGATATTTATTTAATAGGATATAGATTTTTCTATTAAGTTAATTTCTATTCAATATAATATATTTTAAAATCGGTCCTTAATATTAATTAATCATACCTAGTATTTCTAAAAAGAGGGTTAAATATGGGCGGATTAAAAATAGGAACGTGCGGATACAGCTATTTCAAACCCGAAGATGGCTGGAAGGAAAAATATAAAAGCAAACTTCAAGCTTTTTCAGATTCTTATAATATAGTTGAACTAAATAGAACATTCTACAAATTACCAATGGAAAAAACTGCTGAAAAGTGGAGAAAGAACGTTTACGAAAATTTTGAATTCACCTTAAAAGCCTGGCAAGCTATGACTCATCCGACATCTAGTCCAACATGGAGGAATAAAAAAGATAAGCTGACAGAACACCAAATGGATAATTTTGGTTACCTTCGTCCAAATGAAGATGTGATAGATGCATGGAAAAGAACCAAGAAAATAGCTGATGCATTGGAAGCTGAAGTCTGTTTGGTTCAAACGCCCGGTAGCTTCGGATGTACTGAAGAAAATGAGGAGAATATGAGAGAATTATTCTCAAAGATCCAGTATGAGGATATCTCTATAGCATGGGAGCCAAGAGGTGATTGGAATGAAAATCTAGAGAAAGTTAAAGAGATATGTGACGACCTGGATATCATCCATGTAGTTGACATAATGAGAATGGATCCATTGTCGAGCCATGATATTTCATATGTCCGACTTCATGGTTTGAATGAAGATGAATACAATTATGACTATGACTATTCAGAGGAAGAATTACATACTTTAGCCGATAAGCTGAGATACATATCGAAATCACATGATAAAGTATATTGCATGTTCAATAATTACGAGATGTACGATAATGCAAAAAATTTAGGAAATATACTAGAGATGAAATAGGAAAAACTGATTTATATTTCAAATATCTTCCTTCGTTATGAAAGATATTTTGATAACAGCGGGAGTTCACGGTGATGAGTTCGGTTCAGTTCTGGTGGCTAGAGAACTTAAAGGGTGGGTTGAAGGAAAGGGACTGGAAGATATAGATGTATTACCGAATGTCAATCTTCCAGCGCTTGAGTCCTGGCAGAGAGAAAATCCAGTGGATGAAAAGGATCTGAACAGAGAATTTCCAGGAAATAAAGATGGGACCACAACAGAGAGAAAGGCATATGAGATATTTAAGAAGGCAAAACAGTATGATTTTGTTATAGATCTACACACCTATGGACAGGGGTGTAGATGTTTACCTTACATGCTTACTGACCTAAATAAAAAATACAATGTTGAACTCTGCAAAAAAGTAGGTGTAAAATACGGGATACAGACAGGTGGTGATTCCGGTCAACTTTTCCTAGAGCTATCGAATATCGGTATACCTTCGATGATCATCGAGGCTGGAGGCTCACATTATTTGAGAGAAAAGATCATGGATTCTGTTCTAAATAATCTTAAAGAATTTATTATAGACGAAGATCGAGAAGAAGATATAACATTCTTTAAAGAATACACAAGATACAGTCCCGAACTAGAAGGAATTTATGAACCTGCCAAAAAACCAGGTGATCAGGTTAAAAAAGGTGAAATACTCGGTCATTTAGATAACGAACCTATAAGATCTAAACATGATGGGTTTATACTTGGGATAAAGACAGAAGGAAAGTACGATCATGAAGAGGAAAGTTTGGCTGCTATCGCATTTAATGAAATAAAGTAATCGGAGGTTTTTTAAATCAAGTTTGTATTAGGCTGAAATAACATATTAAAAGAGCTGGTTACTATGGATGACTTAGTAATAGAAAATGTGGTAGCTTCATCATCAATGGAGAGGAACTTAGATTTATGGAAAATTGCAGACGCTTTAGAGGATTCACAATACGATCCAGATGACTTTCCTGGACTTATATACAGATTCGAGGATCCAAAAACTGCTATCCTACTGTTTGAAAGTGGGAAAGTTGTCTGTACTGGCGGTAAAACTATCAAGGAAGCAGAGAAAAGCGTCAATAAAATGAAAGAGTTACTCAACGAGAATGGCATAGAAACTGCTGAAACAGTAGAGACTACAGTTCAAAATATGGTCGCTTCTTACGAACTAGGAACTAACTTAAATCTTAGCTCAGTCGCTATAACACTCGGTCTAGAAAGAGTAGAATACGAACCTGAACAGTTCCCAGGACTAGTCTACAGAGTACCGGATTCTGAAATCGTATTGCTCGTTTTCGGTTCAGGGAGGATGGTTTGTACTGGAGGGAAAAATGAACAAAATCTTGTTGAAGGTGTGAAGCATATCGAGAAGGAGCTTAAAGGAGCTGCTTTAATGACATAAAAATTCTATACTTTCTATCCCTCTTTTTTGTTTTCTTTTTTTTGATAGTAAAAGATATATCATATCTGGTTATTATCTATCAAATGGACCTTAAAAAGCTTGTTAAGAGAACCTACAAAGGCGTTATTGCCATTATAGTTCTTGCACTTTTCGCAGGCATTCTTTTTTACTATATCGAAAAAGGACAACAAAACGTCTCTTTTTTCGACAGTATATATTGGGCCGTTGTCACCATGACCACTGTTGGATACGGTGATTTTTCACCCTCAACAACCGCTGGAAAAGTGGTTTTCATATTTTTAGGTACTGCTGGTGTTGTCCTTTGGGGATTTTTAGCAAGTATAGTTGTGTCTTTAGTTGTAGAATCAAATATTTCAGGGGTGTTTGGATTGGATAGATGTAAATTTGAAGATCATTTTGTGTTGTGCGGATGGACAGAGATAGGGGAAGTAGCTCTCGAGGAACTATTGATGGATGACAATCAAATAGCTGTGATTACAGATGAAAAAGATGACGTTCCGACTATAAAAAGAAAAAGTGGTAGAAAGAACATATTTCCGATATACGGAGATCCTTCAAAAACGGAGATCTTGAACCAGGCAAATATTGGAAAAGCTTCCGTTGTGATACTCTGCATGAAAGATGATAGTAAAAATCTGATAACAGCTTTACATATAAAAGATAAAAACCCTTCAGCACGACTGATAGTAAAAACGAATCGAAACGAACTGAAAGAAACTATGCATATAGCGGGAGTGACCTTTGTTACAACTCCTTTCGAATTATCTGGAAGACTGGTGGCGAGTGCAGCCTTTGAGCCGGATGTAGCGAATTTCGTCGATGATGTAACTACAGCTACCGATGAAGGTGGATATGATCTCAGGGAGTATATCATATCTAAAAAAGGGTCTGTCAAGAATATCTCTCAAGAAATAAAAAGAAAGACAAATTCTACCCTATTAGCAGTAGCTAAGAAGAACAGGGATGATGACAAATGGGATCTCCATCCGAACCCTGACCAGGATATGATCATCCAACCAGGTGATTCTATAATCCTTCTAGGGAATGACGAGGAATTTGAAGCCGTTGAAACTCTGCTTGGAAAAAAACACGGTAGATAATTTTTAAATAAATCCCGATTGTTAGACAGTATCCTATAACCATGTCTGAATACAAAGATAGAGAACGATTCATACCATTGACTACCTCAGATATAGTGGAGAACCTTTCTGGCGAGTTGAAAAGTAAGGAAAAAGAGCGATTTGAAAGATTTTCTTTGATCTTGGAGAACTTGATTCACCATGAATTTCAAGAGAAGATAGAAGAGCTCGAAGAACTCTATTTTCCATTCGACCCAGATACTGATAAGATAAGTTTAAAGGATTCTCCGGATCTGACTGAAAACAAGGATGAATTTTATGAAAAGATAACAAAGCTGCTGGAGAAATCAAATTTCAATAAAATTGATGAAGAAGAACTAGAATATGCCTTGGAAGAGGATTCTGAGATCGCGGTAGAAGTTGAAATAAACAAAGATGACTTTGAAGATCTTCTTTTATTCAAAAGAGGGGAAACGAAAAGAAAAGACAAGATACCAAAATATTTCTGGATATTCAGGAAATTTTTCAAAAAAGATATAGAATTGGATATCTATGAAAGGATAGTGATGATCATCAAATTTGACGAGTCGTATGATCCCAAGAAAACATCTCTTAAAAAAGATATCCAGAAAGATAAAATACATCTGAAAATCTTTAAAAACGTTCCTAAAAAAGATATAGAGATGATACTACCGAATCCAAAGATAAAGATGAGCCTGATCGATAAATTGAAGATAGGCCTACCCGTGCTCATCGGGATCGGTGCTGGGGCTGCTAAATTTTTAAGAGTGATTCAAGGGACCTCAGAAACTATCGTGACGATTTCAGTCTTGATCGCTCTAGCAGGATATATGATAAAAAGCTATGTGAGTTATAAAAATACTATTTTGGATTACGTAACAAATTTAACTTCTGGTCTTTATTTTAAAAATCTAGGTAACAACGAAAGTGTTATGCATTACCTGACCAACGAGGCGGAAGAAGAAGAGGTCAAAGAAATGATCCTAGCATATCACTTCATCTATCAAAACCAAGGGATCTCGATTAAAGATTTGGATGATAAGGTTGAGAAATGGTTTGAAGATAAAGGGATATACATAGATTGGGAAGTAAAAGATGCCGTAAATAAATTGGAAAAGCACGAACTCATCAAAAAATACGATGGAGATGGATTGAAAGTCATCGGACTTGATAAAGCGTTAGTGAAGTTGGATAATATATGGGATGAATATTTTGAGTATAGTGCTTAGATGTAACCATACTCCTTCAATATCTCTGCAGTCCATATAGCTGATTTTTTGACCACCTCAGGACATGCTTCTTCTGGTCCACTAGATTCACCAAAAGCCTCCGCTTCATCCTCATCCCAGAAATCAAAGGATCTACCTATCGTTTCTTCCTGTATATCTCTACAGTTTATGGAACCATACTCTTCTTCGAACCTTTTGACGATTTCTTTACACATATCTCTACAGTCATCTGGAGTGGGGCCATTATAGTCATCGTAGCTTCTTCCACTCAGATAACTGATCACAACTACAGCACCATTCAAAGCACCACATGAATTACCATACAATCCCACGCCTCCATACAATCCGCATGAAGATTTAAAAACATCCTTACTGGGAAATCCGTATGTTTCAAGAAAAGCACCACAAACACCCTGGGCACAGTTTCCATACTTTTTCTCGTTTCTATATGCAGCCTCTTGAAGTTCGTCTATTTTTTCAGTCATTATAAAATCAGTATATTATCAAAAGGTTTAAGCTTTTTTAAGTTTCGCTAAACTTGTTATAGACACTCAGAGCGATCAATACTATACCAATAAATATAAAAGTTCCACTCAGAAATTCTCTAGCCCTGTCAATAACAAAATAAGTGTTTTCGATGTGATAGTAGTCTCCTTCAGTTTCATCTGAGTCATGATTGATGAATAGAAAGGAACTCAATATCAAGATTCCAAATAATACCAAGGCTGTACCGATCTTCCACGCCTCATCTATCTTTTCTGAAGATACTTTATCTTTTAATCTCTCCATCTATTATTTTAAGGATTGAAATAAGCCTTAACTTTTTCCATGTAAGGAAAACCGATCTAACAGAAGGAAAATTATGTATATTTCCTATCCTTGGTCTCGATAGAAACAGGTGAATGATAAATGAAAAAATCTTTCTGGCTTCTCACTACATTCGCCCTGGTTTCATCCATCGGCTCAAGTATGGTCATGCCATACATACCGATATATGGTAAAGAGATAGGTATGAGCGTTGCACTAGCCGGTATACTTGTCTTCGTTTTCTATGGTATGGATACTTTAGCCAGGATACCTATCGGTTCACTCTCAGGTTTGATAGGTTACCATAGAGTCGTTCTGGGTGGGGGTATATCTTTGTTCTTGGCATCTATACTTTATAATATATCAGACCCATATCCAAAACTGCTGTTCATAGCTCAGCTGTTTTTTGGCGTCGGTTTTTCTATGACATGGGTTACCATACCCTCATATATCACTTTGAAAAAACAATCATTAGCGATATACTCTTTCTTTGTAGGTGTAGGATGGTTTATTGGACCACCTTTAGGTGGATATATCAAAGATTCTGTAGGAATGGGTGAACTCTTCGTAGCATTTTTTATCCACTCGATCATATTGATCTTCATATCCATTGCATTCTATTATGTTCACCGATCAGATTTTGATTATGGCAAAAAGATCAATAAATTAGGTACAGAGGTGGTAAATTCTTATGTAGAAGGTGTCAAGATAGCCTTGAAAGGTGGAAGAGTTGTCATCGCCTTCGCTGTATCCTTCATAATGTTCATGGCTTTCTCCATGGCATATTCTCTCGTCCCACTATACTTTGAGGCCGTCGGGTTGATAAGTTTTCAGATAGGTATACTCCAATCCTTCCGGCAGGGTTCCTCAACACTGGTAAGATTGGGTCTCAAGAAGATACTCAAAATAGCAGATGATGTGACCATCCTGACCGTTGGCATGTTCGGAACCGGAATTTCTATAATACTGATATCTATGATAGAATCAACAATCTGGTTAGCTGTATTTTCTGTCATGTGGGGTCTATCAGCTGGCATGTACTTCCCGATAGTTATCGATCTGATAGCTAAAGGTACGAATGAAAAAGAAAGAGGTATAGCTCTAGGTGTAAGGGGCACTGTAGGAACGTTTGGATCAGCAGTAGGTGTATTATTGTTCTCTAGCCTAGCTGATACCTTCAGCGTTCATTTTTCACTGAGCATCGTCGGAACATTCGTTTTTGGATTCGGTCTATTCCTATGGTTGATATGGAACTATGTGATGAAAAAAGGAGAAAAATGATCAACCATACATCGGATACTTACTTCTGAACTTCTTTCTAAGTTTCTTCCTCAATTCTTTATCTATCTTTTCATGCTCATCAAAAGATTTCTTGAAAGGATAACCACGATTGTAAGGACCGACCATCACCAATTCTTTTTTGTTTATATCATCTGGTGAGTAGGGCCTCTCTTTCATCTTTTTGTTGATCATCTTTTTAGTTACCTTTTTCTTCTCCTCATCTTCAGATTCAGAGACAGCGTACATGAAGTTCTCTAACTCATCTTCTGTAAATCTCCTGAATCCAAAGCTGGGAAGGTCTTTCTCTAATTGATCCTCATCGATACTTATCTTAGTTCCAGTTCCTAATGGATTCTGTGTGTAGATCGAGTCCATCTTGATAAAATACCCTTCATCTTCCTTCAGGATATAGATATTGTAGAACTCTCCAGACTTGTCTGTCCAAAAGGTCCAACCCTCAGGGTTCTCTTTGTAATCTTCTAGAAAATTCTGCATCACTTTTTTTATGTCTTTCATACTGGTTATTAATCAGATTGACTTACAATTTAAATGTTATCGTTCAGTCAAAAGAATTCAGACCTTTTTAATATTCAATATAAAAATCAATGTAATCAAAAAACTTAAATTTCAGTTCAGGTTGGACAATCGAATCTGGGTCTATTAATATCCCCAGATATGGTATGGAAGGATATTACCGATAGATTTCGTAAATAGGGGTAATATATTGCATGAAACTATAACTTGCGATTATAAGACAAACACAGAGGCTAGCAAAAAGAGAATAAAAATCTCCTGCGGTGAATGTAATGAAGGAAATCAGGATCTAAAAGATACAGTTTGTAGATCGTCGATAATTAATATATTTCTAAACGAATACAACATATCAAAAATAGTATTATCCGGTCCCATAGAAAAACAATATACTGAAGAATCAATTACACTACTTCAAAAAATGAATAAGTTGGTAAAGGAAATACACAATATTTCAAAAAGAAAAACACCGACTGAAAAAGATAAAAATGATTCGTTTAAAGAAAATCTATCGAAGAACGATACGGATATTTGCCAGGGATGTGATGAAAATCCAACAGAGATCTTTTCGATATTAGAACAAAGATTAAAAAATGATTATGGTGAATTCCTTAAAGAACTACTTTTATCTATTGAAAATAAAGCAGATATTGAAAATAAGGAAGAACGATGCATCGAGTGTAGGGAAAAAACTCACGAAGACCTGCTGCATCTTCTGAATAATACGATACCAGTATCTGATTACATATTAAGAACAGGATTTAAGATCATAAGAGATGAAGATAATAAAGATGTATCACCCATTAAATTTTATGAAGGCGTAAATTTCTCGATGTTGAACAAGGGTATAGAAACTATATTAGACAATAATAAATATATCAGACCTGTATTCTCTTCTTCCTGGTTACAGAAAAAACCACCTCAAAAAAAGGAACTGGTGGATGAATATAATGTGGGAGACTCATCGATAGAACATTATCAATTAACAGATGAGATGGAAGGACTTTATCATATCTCTCTAGAAGATTACAATCTTTCTGAAGATGAAGCAAGACTTATTCAAAAAAGCATAGACGAACTCTCAGAAAGATATCCGGAAAACATTTCTATGGATGATCGTACAGAGACCAGGAAATATATCGAATCTGTTGGAAAAGACATCCTTCTAAAGAAGATGAATGACGAAGCTATATCTTTTATCGAAGATGAAGTCAAATTACACAGTAAACTGGACAAATTAGCTTCTATCCTAGCAAAAAATACAGCTGGATTGGGTGTTTTAGAAGATATATTAGAAGATGACAAGGTTCAGGATATATACATCGATGCTCCAGCTCCTTCAAATCCTGTTTACATAACAACAGGTTCTTTGGCTAAAGAAGAGATGAGGGGGACCTGTTTTACAAATCTGATACTGGGCAAAGATGAGATAGACAGTATCCTTTCAAGGATCCGGATGGAGAGTGGAAGACCTTTTTCTGAAAGTGAACCTATACTAGAATATGATATGGATGAGTTCAATATAAGATCAACAGTTATCGGCAAACCACTGAGTCCTGAAGGTACTGCACTAGCACTGAGGAGACATTCTAGAGAGCCTTGGACCCTTCTAAAATTGATAGCAAATAAAACGATAACTCCCACTGCAGCCGGTCTATTCTCATTTCTAATAGATGGAAGATCGACTATTTTAGTAGCTGGTAGCCGTGGAGCTGGTAAGACAAGTCTTCTAAGTGCATTGCTGCTAGAATTTCCAGTTTCACAGAGGATGATCACCATCGAAGATACTTTGGAGCTTCCTGCCGAAAAGATGCAGAACCTAGGATATAAAGTACAGAACATTTTGGTCGGTTCTTCTGCCTCATCTAATAAAGGATATGAAAAGTCACCTGAAGAAGCATTGAGAGTTTCACTTCGGCTTGGTGAATCTGCTATAATAATGGGTGAAGTAAGAGGCGAAGAAGCTAAAACCCTCTATGAAGCTATGAGAGCCGGGACAGCTGGTAGCTCTGTATTAGGTACATTTCATGCTAATTCTCCCTCATCTGTGTTTGAAAGGGCTGTTTACGATATTGGAATACCAGCTAAATCCTTTTTGGCTACAGATATCGTATCAGTAGTAGACCTAAAAAGACCAAGAGGTGTACAAAAGCCGGTTAGAAAATTAGTAGAGATATCCGAACTGGATAAAGAGAGTCAGGAGGAAGGAGAATTTAGAGATCTGATGAATTATGGGTCAGAGAAAGGAGATATCATGGAAACTGACATACTGAAGTACAGTTCTCAGGTCATCGGTAGGATAGCACGTTCGTGGGACATGACTTTTGAGGAAGCTTATAAGAACATAAAAACCAGAGCAAAATATCGTGAAATCATAGTGGAAACAGCAAAAGAACAGAACATGCCCGATATCTTGAACGCCAACTGGGTTAAAAAATCGAATACTACATTCTGGAGACTTCTAGAAAAAGAACAAAATAAAGAGGGAAAAGTCAGCTATGAAAATATAATCGATGAGTGGAAGGAATGGTTCTTCAGGAGGATAAAATATGCATGATAACCAGGAGCAGTATTCAGGACCTGGAGGACTATATTGTAAGCTTGCCCACACATTCTACGAATATTTTGGTTACTCTGAGGAACAATACAAGGAGAAAAAAGAAAAAGAGAAAGAAAAACTAAAAGATTTACGTAAAAGGTTCCAAAATAAAAAAGCCGAATTAAAAAAGATCAAAAATACTCACGGTGAAAATACCAACAGATGGAAGAAGGCTAAAAAAGAGTTTGAAAAAAGAAAGAAAAAGTACAATAAAACAAAAGCAAAAGTTGAACAAGAAGACTTCTATGATGCAGTAAATTTTCTTGGTCTTGATCTAAGGGTCGAGGAAGTTTTGATATTCTCAGGAGTGTCTGCTGTGATGATCTTCTTTTCGTTACTGGCGATTACATTCGTTTCATTTTTTCAACTTTCTAACAATATTTTTAGGATATCGTTGGTCTCCACTGTCGTTCTACCATTAGCTTCGTTTCTTCTTCTTTCACACTATCCAGAGATCCTTGCAAATAGAAGAAAGGTAAAGACATTAGCGAAGATTCCAGAAGCAGTTACTTTTCTAACTATCTCGATGCAGCTCACACCTTCTTTGGAAAAAGCTATAGATTTTTCTGCTAAGAATTCTGAAGAACCAGTTTCATCCGGTTTAAGAAAGATATTATGGGATGTATATTTAAGAAAATATCCGAGCGTAGAGAACTCTCTAGTCAATTTTGCTCAAAAATGGGGTAAATGGAACGAAGATTTCAAGATGGCTCTTTATGCTGTAAGAGAATCCGTTCTAGAAAATTCTCATGAAGGTTTAGAAAGATCGCTGGATAGGGCCAACAGGATAGTAATAAAAGGAACAAAAACTAAGGTTGAAAAATTTGCATCATCTTTATCCACTCCCTCGATGGTGCTGTTTGCGTTAGGTATCCTACTTCCGATAATCATCGGTGCAATGCTGCCGATGCTCTCTATGAGCTCGATCACATCTCTGACATCTTCCATGTCAAGTATAAAGGAAGGGTCTATGGAAACAGTAAATAATCAAAAATCCAATACGGTTCTCATCGTACTGTTGATGGATATCATATTTCCACTAGCTGCTTTTTGTTATTCTTATCATATTTTAGGAAAAAGACCTGGAACTACAAAACCACCTAGTATTCCATCTACACTCACCAAAAAGAAGAGGATTATCTTGACGATGACCTCTGTAACAATAGGGGTATCCCTAGTGATTACGGGTATCTTCTTACTTTACTCCATAGGTGGGGACAACATAACAAGAACCGCCTATGCAATGCCCATATTATGGGGGATATCTGTACCGATATCGCTGGTTTTCTTCGTTGATACTAGGGAAAGAAAAAAGCGAAGAGAAGAAATATTGGAATTGGAAGATCAACTTCCCGATGCTCTATTTCAGTTAGGAAGTCAAATGGTTCAGGGTAAATCCCTTGAAAAATCATTTGAAAATATTGCTGATAGTATGGGAGAAACTAAGGTCGGAAAATTCTTTCGAAAGGTAGTTTCAAAATTACAAGTTCAGGGAAAATCATTGGAAGATGTGTTTACCAACGAAGATGGTATCTTGGAAAACTTTCCATCCAATAAAGTAAAAGGCTCGATGAAAGCTGTTTTCAGAGCATCGCAAAAGAATCCTAAAGATGCTGGTAAAAATATCATCGAGATATCATCATATCAAAAGGATATGCAGAATCTTGAACAGGATATAAAAAATGATCTCTCTTCAACAGTTGATACCATGAAGGCCACTGGAACTATATTTGCACCTCTCGTGATGGGTGTGACCACTGCATTATATATACTTCTTTCAGATGTGATCGGAAAGATCAATTCTGGAGGAGCAGATATGATATCAGCACCTATATTCACGTTGATAATAGGTATCTATCTCATAGAAATTTTGATCATAATTAATTATTTCACTGCAGGTATAAACTACGGGTCCGATACTATAGAGAGGCGGTACTCTATCGCCTTAACTCTCCCTATAGGATTGGCAGTTTTTACGCTCTGTACACTTTTCTCTCAATCATTTATGGGTGTAGTCTGATGAATTTAGATGGAAGAACTGAAATATTTGGAAGAGAAGAAGTAGATACTAAGAAATTTAGTAAAAAGGGATGTGGATATCTTGGAAAGATCGTCAGCTATCCTGGGAACAAATACGAGGAAATGGGTTCTGTCCATCTAGACCTCACTTCACCTCACTGTATGCTCGTTCTTGGAAAAAGAGGCAGTGGTAAGTCATATACATTAGGCGTTATGATAGAAAACTTTGCCGAGTTGGAGGAAGATGTTAAAGAAAGGATTTCTTTGATAGTAGTTGACACGATGTCTGTATTTCATGGTCTTAAAACAAAAAATCGTAATATGGCTGAAACAGAAAGATTGAACGATTTCAATGGATTAAATCCAGTCGATTATGAAGAGGAAATCGATCTATTTATGCCTAAACTTTCTTTAGATAAATATTCTGAAGATGAGAAACCCGACCATGACCATCTAATCCAATTTCCCTTAAAAGAGGTGGATGTTACAGAATGGTTATCACTTTTTGATCTAAAACCAACTGAACCAGCAGGGATTCTTTTATGGGATGTATTGGACGAATTAAAGGATGATCATGATTATTTCAACTTCCAAGATATATACGATAGGTTAGAAGATGAAGGTGAAAATGGTTTAGCTTTGAAGAATTTCTTCAGGCAGATAGAAGGATTAGATATATTCACAGAAAAGAGATCTTCTTTCAAAGAACTTACCACCGGTGGAAATATAAGTGTGCTGGATATGAGCTACTTGAGAAGATTGAAAGGTTATGATGTAAGAAACCTTCTAGTCTCGATAATAGGTAAAAAATTACTACAGAACAGAACCCTTTATTCTACATTAGAGATGCAGGCAAAGGCTGGGATGATTGATGATGAACTCAGGGATAAAGTAAGTGATAATCCACTCGTCTATATGATGATAGACGAAGCTCATCTTTTCCTGCCAAAGAACGAAGAAACTCTTTCATCCGATGTTCTGATAGATTGGGTAAAACTGGGTAGGCATCCAGGTCTATCTCTTATAATGGCCACGCAGGAACCATCGGCTATACATGAGAGTGCTATCAGGCAGTCGGATATCATAATGTCCCACAATCTAACATCACACGATGATATCGAAGCCCTAGAGAAGGCCAGACAATCATATATGAGTGATGGTAAAGACATAAAGTCTAGGGTTGCCCAGATGGAAAATAAGAGAGGGCTTGCGATAATATTCGATGATAACACCAGATCTATGGAGATGTGTATGGTAAGACCGAGAAGAAGTTTTCATACAGGTATGGACTCCAGTGCTTTACCCTCTGAATAATATCTTCTGATCGATTGAGATCTAATGAATATAAAACATCACTCTTTAAAAATAATGGAAGCTTTTTCCGAAGTGGATGTTGAAAAATGTGAAAAAGCTTTGAAAAGACCTCGTAAACTGTTCGTCTTTCTGTATTCACCATCTGTTTTGCTAGCTATAAAATTCAGTAGTTCATCATCCACCTCATCTCCTAGCCCAACAGTATTTACAACAAGGTCCTCTCTAGGTGATAAACGTTTATCTATTATATCTTGGAGACTTTTCTTTGATCCTCTAAATTTATCATCCGACTTTCTATCAGTTATAAGAACTATCATCTTCATCCTATTTTTTTCAAATCCTTTCATTAATTCAATAGATTTATTTAAACTTGAACTGATTTTAGTTCTGTTCCTCATAAATTCCTCTACTGTTTTTATAAATTCGTCCACTGCACTGTTGATATTTTCGTTTGAAGGTGAGATGGATGGTTTCTTTCCAAATTTTATTACTTCAGCTTTATCGCTGAAAGGTATTATCGAAATCCTATCGTCAGATCCTCTCTCTATTTTATACAGAAAATAAAGTATAATACCAAATAGAGCACCCTCATATCTAGATATCTTTTCCTTTCCCTTTATCTTAGATACAAAACTCTCAGATATATCAGATTCAATAAAGTCTTTTATCCGTCCTATTACCGTCTCTTCTTTCTCAATAATAAAATCCCTAGTATACATACTCCCTGATAGATCCAACAATATCACAACATCTAAAGGATTTTCACTAGAGTCATATCCGCTAGATGGATCATTATTAACTGTTTCAAATCCATATTCCTTCCATATATCCATTATAATCAGGCGAATTATTTACCAAAAAAATATATATCTTTCGATTTCAAGGTCGATATGTCCTGACCTGATCAGTGGGAAAACCAAAAATACCTGTCAACATTGTATCACTATCTAAAGATGCCTAAAGAAGTACACCCAGAACCATTATGGAATCAAAAAGCGCTGAAGATAGAAAAAACGCTCATTATAGCTGATCTTCATATAGGTTATGAAAGAGAATTAGAAAAAAAGGGAGTCCACCTGCCCAGTCAAACTGAAAAGATGGTTGATAATGTAATCCGTAAATTAGAAGAGAACGAGTTTAACAAGTTGATAATCGTTGGAGATTTAAAACATAACATCCCTCAAGCAACTTGGCAGGAGTACAAAGAGATACCGAAGGCCATGGAGCAGTGGTTGAGGATAGTAGATGAGATACATATATTGAAAGGAAATCACGATGGAAACATCAGTAAATATGTACCTTCTGAAGTACATATCCATGATTCAAGTGGCTCGGTTATCGATGGTATAGGGTACTTCCATGGTCATGCCAATCCATCAAAAGAAGTGGTAGAAAGCGGGATGGTCATCATAGCTCACAATCATCCTACAGTAACTCTAGTAGATTCGCTCGATAATAAACAAAAAGAACAATGCTGGGTCAGATTCAACTACAGAAAAGACGACCTAGAAGGTAGAGGTATAATAATACCCCATTATAATCCATTACTGGGTGGAGTTAGTATAAACGAAAACGAGTATCTTGGCCCATTTTTAAGGAATGAAGACATATTTGGTGAGGAAATCTACCTACTAGACGGTACCTATATCGGAAAGAAGGAAAATTTGGAACTGAATATGTTCCAAAATCATTCCTCAAAATAGCTTTTTTCTTTACTCACATTCAACGGGATCCCAAGGCATATCTTTGAAGACATCAATCCTAGGCTTTTAGCGGCCATGCCTGCTCTGATCATCAATCTAGAATCCACATTGTGTATATCAGCAGTATTTAGAGCATAGCCGAGTGATAAGCCCAGATCTATCACCTTAAAAATACAATTAGGTCCTTCAAATATGTCCTCTGTCTTATCTGAGTTTTCCATATCCTCACATGATTCAAATCCACAGGCTTTACAATCCAATCCCAGGGAATCATGTTCATTTAGACCTATGAACATCAATGATTCACTTTTCTCGATATACTCTCCTTTATCACTAAAAGATTCATCATCTAATTTATCAGCTAATTGAAACATCTCTTCTACTATCATCTCTTTCTCCGCTTCATCCACCAACAATATTTCCAGGTCATTCTCTCTCGCTTTAGGAGATGAATTAGCAGATAATTCCATCAGTTTTGCCACGATTTCTATATCTTTTTTCAATCTTCCCACCTCTATCATATCAATCTATTACAATATTAAATTATCTCCTCATATATTGAAATTTTCATCTATCGTCGTTATAAAAGCTAGACTACTACCTATTACCCCTATCAATCCTGCTAAGATACCTACTATTCCCCCGAGAGCTATCAAGATGATCGATAATATCCCACAGATGACACTCCACTTCCTTCTCTCATCTGATATCTTTGTGTAAGAGAGTAATAATCCAAATCCAAAAAAGAGGTTGATAAGGAAATGTAAAACAAGTTTTACATCTATATTTCCTATCAATTGAAGTATAAAGTTGAAGAATCCAAGGCCTATGGCAATATATCCACTCAATACGATCAGAATAGAATACAAAGGCATATCGTCTATATCATCCATAGATTTAGGGATGCTCTCAAGGACTCTATCCAATATATTTTCAGCCATCGTTATTAATAATCAGTAGGTGTATAAATTGTTTATCTCTCTCATGAAAATTTAATAAGGATTAATTGTTAACTGAATTTATGAGACTTATAGTATCTTCGAAAGATGATGATGCTAGCCAAAACATATTAGATCATCTATTGAAACTAGATTGGAAGAAGATAGATGAATGGAAAGGGAACCCAGTTTATAAAAAAAGAGATGATCTCATCGCAACGGTAAACAGACATCATATCTACGTGGATGATGTTGATAAGGAATTAGAAGACCTGTTAGATGTCGATATAGATCATGTTGTCTTCATCTCGAAACACTCTTCAGAGGCTGGTATTCACTCTCTAACGGTACATCCAATAGGAAATGTAGGAGAGGCTAAATTTGGAGGAAAAGAAAACAAAGTTGTTCCAGCTGCCCCTTCAGAGATGACTGCAGCCCTAAGGACCCTGTGGGAAGAAACTAGAGAACATGGGTTAGAAGGAGAGTACGATGTATCCTTCGAAGCCACACATCATGGACCTTATCTTGAAGCTCCAACATATTATATAGAGATAGGCAGTGATAAAGAATCGTGGAACGATGAAAGAGCTGGTCAGGTCATCGCTGATACGGTCATGAAAGTTGAAGAAAATTATAGAGACGATGACGTAGTCGTATGTATCGGTGGGGGACACTATGCACCGAGATATACCGACCTAGCTAGAAATAACGCAGTCTCCATCGGTCATATGGTTCCAGGATGGGGTATGAAATATCTGACAAAAGATAGTTTTGATGAGATAGTAGAAAAAACACCTGATGTGAAATATGTTTATTTTGATAGAAGCAGCACTTCAGGTAAAGAAAGGAAAAGAGTAAAAGAGTGGGCTAAAGAAAAAGATCTATCCGTAGTAAGATCTGATGATCTAGATGACCTTTAGAATCATTCTTTTTCCCATTTCTGCAATTCCATAACTACTGAAAGCGTCCTACCTTCCTTTATCTCTTCCCTGATCCTGTTCTCTTTTTCCATCACATCTAAAGACCTGTTGGCTATCTGTAAAGCTTCTTTTTGAGGTACGACCATGACTCCACTATCATCTGCGATGATCCAGTCACCTGTTTTCACCTGACGTCCCCCACAGACGATATCATCTTTTAAACCCCCATAGCCTTTAGGCTCTCCAGCATTGGATGCTCTGTACTTAGCAAAGACTGGGAATCCTAAGTCCCTGATATCTCCAACATCTCTTACAGCACCATCGATAACTACACCTTTGACTCCCTGCTGCTTACAAGACCATGATGCCAGTTCACCCCAGACAGCTGTCTTACCGCCATCAGCATCGATAACCAATATATCGCCTTCATTTGATTCCTGTATTGCCTCAACTGGCTTCGCCCAATCGCCATCTACAGTCTTGACGGTAAAAGCACGTCCGATTATCTTCTTTCCTTCCACAGTTATAGGAGTGATGTCTTTCATACAAGGTTTCCTATGCATTGCGTCTGAGATGTTCGGTGTCGAGACTTTTTCAAAGGCCTCTTCTATATCTGCAGGACCGACCTTCTTTGATACCTCAGATTTTATCGAGATACCTTCCTTAATAGATTCCTTAATATCCCTAGCTGCTTTTTCTACATCTTTAGCCTTTATGATAGCCCCTCCGACGATTATTATTTCTGCACCGTTCTCAACGATTTCTGGAGCTGTTTCAGAATTTAATCCACCAGCAGCTGCCACTGGTACGGTACTAACCTCAGATACTTTTTTGACTAATTCCCTCGGATCCTCTCCTTTCATCTGTGCATCGATCCCAATATGTACACCTACATAATCGACCCCTAATTCACAGACCTCTTTAGTCCTTTGAACCTGATCTTCGACTCTTATAAGATCCGCTATTATCTCAGCATCATATTTTTTTGCAGCCCTTATAGCCTCTTTTAAAGTCTCATCATCTGCAGCTCCAAGTATACCTACGATATCAGCTCCAGCTTTGGCCGCTATCTCGACTTCTACACCACCAACATCCATGGTCTTCATATCAGCTATGATAGTTTTATCCGGGAACTCTCTTCTCAATTCTCTAACTATATCCATGCCTTCAGATTTGATCAAAGGCGTTCCTGCTTCTATCCAATCCACCCCACCATCAACTGCTTCCTTTGCTATCCTTATGGCTCTTTTCTTATTCAGTAAATCTAACGCAACTTGTAGTTTGACAGAATCTTCTTTCATGATCTTTCACCTATTTTTAATCAAATTAAGAATATACTATCAAATTAAAAACTTTAGGTAAAATCAACATCAAATTTGTAATCTCACTTTATTTTGTTAATTTAGAATTCCCACAAAGATTTTATTAATAACTAATTATTTGAAATAAATCGATGTTCAATATTAAAACAAACGAATTAATTTTAATGTACTTACAAGGATATGATAAATCAGAAGAAGTATCTTATTATATCACTAAAAATGGAATTATTGATGGACTAAATATTGATGGACTAAATACCCAAGAAAATGAGATTGATACATGTCTTAATAATTTGAGTGACAAGGGATTAATTGAAGAAGACATTATGACTGTTTCAGGTCATAGTAATAAAAAAAATGTATATTTCTTAACTAAAAAAGGAATATCTAAAGAAAAAAATATTTGGAATCGTATTAAAGATCAAGAAGTTTTGTTAAAAACAAAGGAAAGCAATTTTAAAATTAAACTTAATAAATTAGATAAATATATCGGTGGTAGGAATCCAATAATAGAAGGTATAAAAAGATTAGAAGATGGTGGAAAAATAGATATGACAAATATAAGCAAACCTATAGATTTTTTTGTTGGCAGAAAAAAGGAACTTAATTATTTAAAAAAACAATTAAAAAAAGTAAAAGACGATGGGGTAGAATTTATCCTAATAGAAGGTGAAGCAGGAATAGGAAAGACTTCACTTGTATCAAAATTAAAGCCGTTTGCTGAAGAACTAGGATTTGAATTTCTTTCTGGAATATGTCAAAGTGAGATATCTGATCCATATCTCCCGTTTAAAGAAGCGTTTGATAAATATATTGAAAATGAAAAACATTCTGACAATGTTTCAAATATGGCATTTATTGGTATTGGTGAAAAAAAGAAAACAGAAGATAAGAGTATTTTTGATGCCAATAAAAAGCAAACCTTCTATGACACTACTCGATTCATAAAAAATCTATCTAAAGAAAACCCTTTACTTATTTTTCTTGATGATCTACAGTGGGTTGACAGGGCAACTTTGGATATCCTTATTTATATGCTCGGTAAATTAGAAGGGTTCCCAGTGCTTTTCATAGGAACTTACAGACCTGAAGACGTGTCAAGTAAACATCATTTAATTGATATGAAACACAGACTTACTATCGAAAATCGTATTAAAACTATTGATCTAAATCCTCTTGATCTTGAAAATACAGAAGATACTGTTAAATCACTTTTGAATGATGATAACATTCAAGAGCAATTTATAGAACTAATCCATAAAAAAACCGAAGGAAATCCTCTTTTCATAAAGGAAAGCATCAAACAAATGGTGGATGAAGGAATCATAGATATAGAGAAGAATAAATATCCAAAAAAAGAAGAAGATATAGTTGCTTCCGAACTAGTCAATAATGTAATAGAAAGAAGATTAAAAAGGTTTGATGATGAAACCAAAAAAATAATGGAAATAGGCAGCATTATTGGAGGATCTATACCTTATGACCTTCTTCTCGAAACATCTAAAATGGATGAGATCGAACTACTTGATCATGTAGATTTATTGATAGAAGAACAGTTTTGGGAAGAAGATTCAAAAGATGAATTATTTTATTTTTCCCACAATCTGATAGAAAAGACTGTTTACAATCAGATAAGAGATATGAAGAAAAAATTAATACATAAAAAGATAGCAGATAATATTAAAAATATTTACAGTTATAAAATAGAGGAATTGTATCCAAATCTAGCTCGACATTATGAAGGTGGAAAAGATTATTCTAATGCTTTGGACTACTACCTAAAAGCTGGTGAAAAAGCTGAGGAAGTTTACGCCAATGAAGATGCTATTGAAATGTATGAAAAAGCATTGGATTTATCCGAAAGAACTAAAGGAAAAAAGATAGATAGAATTGATATTCTAGAAAATCTATCTAGGGCATATTCTCTATTGGGCAAATATAAAAAATCTCGTGAATATTTAAATGACGCTATGGAGATAGACCATATTGATAAAGAAAAAAAGGCTAAATTATACAGTAAGATAGGTAATATTTGGACCAAAGAAGGCGAATATGAAAAAAGCCTTAAGGAAATAAAAAAAGGACTAGAACTTATAGATGATGATACAAAATCTAAAGCAGATCTACTGAGTATGAAAGGTTGGGTCTCTATAAGACATTCAGAATATGAGCAAGCTAAAGATATTTTTAAAGAAGAAATGCAAATAGCTGAAAAAATAGATGATAGAGAATCTATTTCTCAAGCTTACCATAATTTAGGTACTGCTTATAATTTTTTAAAGGAATTCGAAAATTCAGAAAAACATCTCAAGAAGGCTAAAGAGTTAAGAAGCAGTGAAAAAGAAATCGAAGATAAAGCTAAAACTTTGAATAACCTAGGAGTACTTTACGAAAATATAAACATCGATAAAACACTTGAATATTATCAAAAGTCTCTAGAAAAAGCAGAGAAGATTGGTAACATACATTTGAGTATCGGCTTGTTAAGTAACATAGGTAGAGTTTATTATCATAAAGCTGAATTTGATAAAGCTATAGAAAATTTGAATGATAGTTTAGAAATCAGAAAGAGGATCGGTGACAAATACGGGATATCACTATCATATGTTAATCTTGGTCTTGTATATACCGATAAAGGTAAATTTGATAAAGCAGAAGAGTACCATGAACGAAGTTTAGCTATCGTTGATGAAATGGGTGAGAGCTACTGCAAAGCAATCAACCTAAGAAGTTTAGGTAAAATATATGAATTAAAAGGTGATCAAGAAAAATCTTATGATTATTATCAAAAAAGCCTACAATGCTCTAAAGAAGGTGGAAATAAAGCACAAACTTCATTAAATTATTCATATATCAGTGAGTACTATCTTAAATCTGGAAATATACAAAAATCCAAAGAGATGGCGGAAAAATCACTAACATTGAGCAAAGAGATCAAAACTATAAAAGAGAATGCTATTGCTTATGGCATATTAGGTCGTATATATAATCGTAAAGGAAATGTAGAAAAAGCGATAGATTATTTAGAAAAGGCCAAGAAAAAATTGATGAAAAGTGGCTTTGATTTAGACCTAGCAAAGATACACCTTTACTTAGGAAAAATATATGGTATAAAAGATGAAGAGATCTCTAATAAATATTTAAATGAAGCAAAAAGTACTTTTGAGAAATCCAAAATGAAACCATGGTTGAAAATGATAAATAAAAATAATAACTAACATATATTTTTTAATAATCAGAGTATGATAATTTTTGTTATCTTAAAAACGTAATTTAGAGGCAAAAATAAAAGTATTAGTTAATATGTTTCAGGTGATAGTGATATTTAT
>CAYSTL010000009.1:17177-25013 GCA_964433785.1 uncultured Thermoplasmata archaeon | reverse complement strand
ACGATGACTTTGAACACTATTCTCCAGCAGTATATGATCAGTGTAAAGAAAGAACGATAATAATAGACGGGTTTTCGAAAACGTATTCTATGACAGGCTGGAGACTTGGATATATGGTTGCACCTGAGGATATTATCCACAAAATCAAACTTCTACTTTCAGATTCAATAGCTTGTACAACTTCTTTTGTTCAGAAAGGTGGTATAGAGGCACTTAATAACTCAAAAGAAGAAGTTAGAAGAATGGTTGATAAATTTTCTGAAAGGAGAAATGCTTTGGTGAAGGGTATAAATAAAAAAGTACCAGGTATGAAATGTTTATCACCAGGTGGTGCTTTTTACGTGTATCCAAATATAAGAAAAACAGGTATGAAATCTAAAGAATTATCAGAATATCTACTAAAAGAAGCAGGGGTGTGTCTTCTTCCAGGTACGACATTTGGTGACCAAGGTGAAGGCTTTCTCAGACTTTCATATGCCTGTTCTTTAGACGATATAAAAAAAGGTATAAAGAGGATGAAGGAAACTATGTATGAATGTAAATAATGGTCTAGTTAATTGAGTTAATTTAGAAGATGTACATATATGTGTACTAAAGTATTATATATAACATTTCATTTTGAGTATATTATGAGAGCGAAAAGAAGGGATTTAGTTTGGCCTGAAGTTGTTCTTTCCTATTAGTTATAATTCTGTTAATATTTCTTCTCATACTCACTCATTGAATTCTGAAAGTGAGGATATGGTGATAAAAATGTGGAATGATAGATCGAAAGAGTCTAGAGTCTGTAAAGCTGAGTTATACGAACGAAAACAATCCGATATAAGGAGAGGTATGTCATGACTTTTAATAGTAACGTGTATAACCTCTCACCGGAAGAACTACCTGAACGATGGTACAATATCCTTCCAGACCTACCGGGACCTTTACCTGAACCTAAAGATCCTGATGATGGTCCTTCAAGATTAAAGATGTTACCAGAAATTTTCAGCGATGAATGCTTGAAGCAGGAAGGAAGCGAAGATAGGTTTGTAGATATACCTGAAGAGGTGAGACAGATGTACATCCAATCGGGGAGACCTCGGCCTCTGTACAGAGCGAAAAGATTGGAAAACGAATTGAACACTCCTGCCAAGTTATACTATAAAACAGAATTTTATAGTCCTACAGGCAGTCATAAGATCAATACAGCTATCCCTCAGGCCTATTATGCAAAGAAACAAGGGGCGGAGAGACTTACAACCGAAACTGGTGCAGGACAGTGGGGAACTGCATTAGCCTACGCCTGCAGTTTAGTAGGTCTTGATTTAACAGTGTATTGGGTAAAAGCTGCATCTTCTTGGAAAAAAGACAGAAGAAATTTCATGGAATTATACGGGGCAGATGTTTATGATTCACCCAGTCATAATACAGAATTTGGTAAGGAGATATTGAATGACGGAGGAAATGAAGAAGGATCATTGGGGATTGCGATATCAGAAGCTTTAGAAGACGCTGATACAGATAACGATACTCTATACAGCCTAGGCTCTGTGTTGAATCACGTTCTGTTACATCAAACGATAATTGGTCTAGAGACTAAAAAACAGCTAAAGATGGCTGATGATTATCCTGAGGTAGTGATATCTTGCCTCGGTGGTGGCAGTAATTTTGGTGGCATCTCCATACCATTCTTTAGTGATAGGATAAAGGAAGATAGAGATATCAAATTCATAGCAGCACAGAGTGAAGCAGCCCCCAATCTTAAAGGTCAATATCGGTATGATTTTTGCGATCATGCGGAAAAAACACCGATGATGAAGATGTGTACCCTGGGTCATAAGACTACGATGAGATCCATAAAGGCAGATGGTCTTCGATATCATGGTGCAGCACCAATAATCAGTTATCTAAAAAACAAAGGGATGATAGATACGATGATATATCCAAGAGACGAAGACTATGTATTCAAAAGAGCTAAACTGTTCATACAGAACGAAGGTTTTCTACCTGCTCCTGAATCGGCCTACAGTGTAGCAGCAGCCATAGACGAAGCTAGAGAGTGTAAAGAGACAGGAGAAGAAAAGACCATATTGTTCAATATTAGCGGACATGGATACATGGATATGGAAGGTTATCGGGAAAAATTATCCCTCACATGAAACCTTTTTTTTCATTATTTCTTTTAAGACTTCAACCACGTTTCTTTCTTTTGTTACTTTGTAGAACTCAACCCGATCATTATGAAGTTCATTATAGCGTTCGACCATCATCCTATCAGTTTCTGTATCACCGAGATAGATTCCCTTACCTGTTCCTAATAATGCCTTCAAAGAGTTTGGATCAGGTTTCTCGAATTCATCTCTTGTGATGACATTATTAAATTTATATCCAATAATATCTTCAGCTAGTTCCATCTCTTTTCTATCTCTACCTGTGATTATACCGATCTTAAATCGTTTTCCAGCCTTTTTTATCAAGTTTAATTCAACTATCCTCTTCTCTCTTTTATAGGCAGGTTCACTATCAAATAAGGAATTTTCATATTCATCTCCTAGATAATAAGAGTTGAATATGTTTTTCACTTCGCTATCTTTTATCTCAATATCGACAGAATCTTCTATCCGATCCACACTACCTCTTTCGGGGAACTCATCTACAAAATTTTCGAATGATCTGTATTTGATCTTCCCTAGGATAAAGGCCTTACTCAATTCGAAATCATCGCTGAATATCCCTTTTTCCCTTAAATTTCTGATATTATTTAGATCGAGTTCGCTTGTTTTGTCTATACTTTCTAACACCTTTTCTACTGTTTTCTTAACAGCGATATCAAAGCTTTCACTTACATCGATCAATACTCCATCTACGTCAAATATAAGCCACTTCATTCTATCATCTTCTACGTTTTTCAAGTTCGGCCATCACTTCTTTCAATTCTATTTCCTTCTCTGCAAGTAGAACTAGAAAGTGGTATAACATGTCAGCTCCTTCATATATCACATCTTCTTTTTCCTCTGCCACCAGTACTTCGACAGATTCCTCACCAAATTTCTTCTTGATCTCTTCTTCTCCTTTCTGGAAAAGTGATGTTGTATATGACTGCTTTTTTGGATTGTCTGATCTGTCTTGGATAAGCACCTCTAATTCTTTGAGGATATTCAGAGAATAATCTATACTACTCTCTGTTTCGTCAGGCTCACCTAATACCCTGTAAAAACAGCTGTATTCACCTTTGTGACATGCTTTTCCTTTTTGATCAACTGTCATCAACAGTGCATCATCGTCGCAATCGATAGATATATCTTTGACTGTCTGAGTGTTACCGCTTGTTTCTCCTTTCATACGGATCCTTCCTTTACTCCTGGAGTAGTAGTGAGTTTTACCGGTGACTAATGTGAGTTCTAAAGCTTCTTTATTCATGTAAGCTAAGGTCAATACAACACCCTCTTTATCTTGGACCACTACTGGTGCTAGTCCTTGATCGTTCCATTCGACCTTTTCCATCTTTTCTTCAATATCTGACATTTATACCCCTCCTCTTCAGGTAAGCCTTCAATTCGGGTACAGAATATTCATCGTAGTGGAATATCGAAGCGGCCAACGCGGCATCGACACCAGTTCTCTGGAATACTTCGTAGAAATCCTCTGGAGAACCGGCTCCGCCCGATGCGATCACCGGTATGTTTACCTCTTCTGATATCGTTTTTAGCAGTGGTATATCAAAACCGTTCTTAGTTCCATCTGTATCCATAGATGTCAATAAGATCTCACCTGCACCGAGTTTTTCTACACGTTTACTCCATTCAGTGGCAGTCAATCTTCTCTCTTTTCTTCCACCATGTGTATAGATCTTCCATTCATCATCTTTCTTTTTAGCATCAATAGCGACCATAAAATTCGAAGAACCTACCAATTTAGAACCCTCTTTGATTATTCTTTGGTTCTCGACCGCAGCGGTGTTGACGAATATCTTGTCAGCGCCCTTCCTTATTATCTTCTTCACTTCTTCAACGGTACTTATCCCTCCACCTACAGTGAAAGGGATATTTAGTTCTCTAGATACTTTTTTTACCAGATCGAACAGTATACCTCTGTTCTCATGAGAAGCATTTATGTCAAGAAATACGATCTCATCTATACCTTCCTCTTCATACTTTTTAGCAAGTTCTAATGGATCACCGGCATCGGTTATATCTTTGAAATTTATCCCTTTGACCACTCTGCCATCTTTGATATCTAATGCAGAGATTATCCTTTTAGCTAACATGATCCCAACTCCTTGATCTCATCCAGATCGATCCTATTTTCGTAGATTGCCTTTCCTATTATGCATCCAGAGTATCCTTTCTGGTCCAACAACTCTATATCGTTCGTATCTGTGACACCGCCAGCGTATATCATCTCAATCTCAGAAGATATCTCATCTAATGGTTGTACACCTTCGAGAAGACCGTCCTTGTCTATCCTAGTGAATATCAATCTATCCACATATTCAGAAAGGTAAGTGATAACTTCCGACACATCTTTATCGATACGATCTCTCCATCCATCTACGGCTATCTTTCCCTCTTTGATATCTAGACTGACTGTGATACCTGTAAATTCTTCTGTCACTTTCTTAAGAAAACTTTCGTCGAAGGCTTTCGTACTTATTATCACATTATCTACACCGATGGAATATGCTCTCTCGATATCGCTGTAGGTTCTATAACCACCACCGACTTGAACCTTTAATTCGGTCTCATCTACAATTTGTTTTACGACATCTAAATTGGCTGGGCTTCCCTTGAAAGCACCTTCGAGATCTATCACGTGGACCTTATCGACGTACTTTTCGAACTCATACACGAATTCAAGGGGATCACCGTATACTTTCATCTCTTCTTTCCTACCTTTCTTTAATCTAACAACCTGACCTTCAAACAGATCTATAGCGGGATATACATTCACGATATCACAGCTCCTTGAAATTTTTTATAAGCTTGACACCTGCTTCACTCGATTTCTCTGGGTGAAACTGTACTCCGTAGATATTGTCTTTGCATATCACTGACGGGAACATCTTTCTAAATTCCCCATCAGAGTGTTCAGTAACAGCGGCGCTTTTATATATATCTAGATAAAAAGAGTGTACGAAGTAGAAGTAACTCTCATCTTCGATATCTTTCATCAATTCACATCTTTCTTTCTGTATCACGGTGTTCCAGCCAATGTGAGGACGGAGTTCTTCCCTGAAACTGACCACATCTCCATCCAATATCTGTAGACCTTTTGTACCGCTTTCTTCATTATCTCCGAACAAGATCTGCATCCCTAAACAGATACCTAGATACGGTTTACCATCTTCGATCGAATTTATCAGTGTATCTTTTATTGGTTCGAGTTCATCCATGACCGAGCAGAAATTACCCACTCCTGGAACTATTATCTTATCTGCTCTTTCGATGACTTCTCTATCCCTGGTGATCTCTCCTCCAGTTATCTTCTTAACATTCGATAGATTACCTATCCCTAGATCGATTATAGCTATCATATAGATCCCTTCGTGCTCTCTATCCTTTCGGAAACTGACAAGGCAGACTTGAAAGAAACACCAAGTCCTTTAAAGGCAGCCTCGATTATGTGATGCTTGTCTTCTCCATCTAATTTCTTAACGTGTATAGTAACAGATAGATTTCTAACTATACCATTCAGTAATTCTTTAACTAAGGATACCTCAAATCCTTCCTCATCATAAGTATAATCTAGATCTAAACTCAGATAAATCCTAGAGATATCGACTGAAACGAGGACAAGTGCATCGTCCATGGGCATTATACTGTTACCGAATCTACTGATATTTTTATCATCGATGCTTTCTTTCATCGCTTTTCCTATGGTAATACCCATGTCTTCCCACAAGTGATGTCTCAGATCCCATTCTGCCTCTATGTAGACATCCTTCTCCATGTAGAAAAACATGGTCTTCAACATGTGGTCGAGTACTTTGTCTCCTGTGTCGATCTTCATTTCCTCTGTATCCAAATCTACAACTATTTCGACTTCCTCAGTCTTTCTTTTCATCTTTTCTCACCTCTATAGATCTTCTGTGATATTCCATCCCTTCTATCTCGGCCATCCTTTCACCTAACTCAGAATCTTGATTGAAATCTTTGTAACCAGTTTCAGCTACGCTTATCTTCTTAGTGAAATCATCAACAGTCAATACAGAACTGTATTTCGCAGCCCCGTCGGTGGGAAGAACGTGGTTCACTCCCAAGAAATAATCAGCAGCGGCTGCAGGAGTATATCTTCCAAGATAGACCGCCCCTGCATTTTTTACCGATGGTAAGAGTTCTCTCGGATTTTCTGTCAATATCTCAAGATGCTCGGGAGCTATTTCATTTGCTCTTTCTACACAATCCCCTAGCGTAGGTAAAACAATCACTTTCACTTTTTTCTGATCTATTTTTTTCCCTAATTTTTCACAATTAGTCAATAACCAGCTTTTCGCATCATCGTCGTGTTCAGCTTGAGCTAAAAGATCATATCGAACTGAATCGATATTAGAAGTTTCATCAGCGATAACAGCCACCTCTGATGGCCCCGCTAAACAGTCGATACCTACATCCCCATACACCTGACGTTTTGCCTCGTTGACGAATTTGTTCCCGGGACCGAATATCTTGTTTACTCTGTCCATGCCTATACCGTATGTCAAAGAACCGATAGCCTGCACGCCTCCGATCTTGTATATCTCGTCGATACCGAGAGATCTTGCAACATACAGAACGTATGGATTAACTTTATCTTCAACTGGAGGAGTGGTCACAACGATCTCTTCTACTCCTGCCATAAGAGCTGGGACACCTACCATTATCAGAGTAGACGGCAGTGGTTTACCACCCGGTACGTAGATACCTATCCTCTCTATCGATCTTTTTATCAGTCCGAAGATAGAATCTTCTTCTAAAATCAAACTTTCTTCCTGTTTTTGCTTCTCATGTACTTTCTTTACCCTTTCTATGATCTTATCGATCACTTTCTTATCTTTTTCAGGTATATCTTCTGCAGCTTTTATTTCTTCTCTAGAAACCCTGTAGTCTCCTACATATCCATCAAATTTTTCCGAATACCTATCCAGGGCTTCTTCTCTATTCTTTTTAAGATCGGCTAGTATCTCTCTTACATACTTTTCTAGATTCATCTTTTCACCAAATTTTGTTTTATCTTCTTAACTATCTCATTTATCCTGTCAAACATCACTTTTTGAGATATCCTGTTGACGATAAGAAGAGCAGATACATCCATGATCTTCTCTATCTCTTTCAGATTATTAGCTTTCAATGTATTACCGGTCTCCACGATATCGACTATGGCATCAGCTATACCGATCCTAGGAGCCACCTCGATAGAACCATTCAATTTCATCATATCAACATTCAGATCCATCCTGTTGAAGTAATCCTTGACTATGGTTGGATACTCAGTAGCTACCGAAAATCCATCGAAGTCGTCAACACACACGTCTCTTTCCTCTGGAACTGCAACACTAAGTCTACATTTTCCAAAGTCCAATTCCAAGGGAACGAACACATCGCTCTTTCTCTCTTCTACTACATCTGTTGCTGATATTCCTATATCGATACCATGCTCAACGTAAACAGGAACATCTCTAGGTTTTGAGAGTATCAGTCTGATATCTCCATCTTCATGGATCAATTCTCTGTTCTTTTTAATATCTAGATCTAGGTCTGCACTTCTTAATACGTCTAAAGAAGGCCCTATCAATCTTCCTTTAGGCACAGCTATCTGTAATGTCATACAATATTCACCTCCACTTTAACACCTTCACTAACTTTTTCTCGAGCGGTT
>CAYSTL010000009.1:0-17077 GCA_964433785.1 uncultured Thermoplasmata archaeon | reverse complement strand
TCATACAATATTCACCTCCACTTTAACACCTTCACTAACTTTTTCTCGAGCGGTTTTATAAGCGTCTTTCAGGTCATCTAGAATGATCTGTTTTCCATCTTCTATATCTATCTCGTATATATCTGATATATTGTCAAGATTCAATGCAAAACCACATGAAGGTTTATCATTCACAAAATATTCTCCTCCGGCCCCTATAGGGTATCCTATATCCGGAGAATATACTTCAAAGATGATGTCATCATAATACGGGAGAGGACGAACAGTTCCAAGATCCGCAAAGAGTCTCTCATCATCTACTGTCTCGATTAATTCATCTATTTTTTTGAAACCACTCCTTTTACCTCTGAGATTTAATAACTCCCACAGATCCTGCTTTTTTTCTTCCTCTATATCCAAATTGTCAATAACGCTTAGATTCCTTCTTTTCAAAGCTTCAAAGATGTCTTCTTCGTACCTCTCAAAACCAGAAATCAGTTCTCTCCAAACTTTTAGACTGCTTATATCTATGTAGAAATCATCAAGATTCAGTTTCTCTAAGATACTTATCAGAACGTTCAAAATCTCGACTTTTGTTATCAATGCGTCGCTCCCGATATACTCAACACCTGCCTGTATATCTCTGTTCAATCCATTCTGTATGTCTGAAATATAGAATCCTTTCAAGTCTGAATCCTTCTTGTATTCTTTCACTATCTGAGAAGTAACATCGGGATTTGTTAGGTAAAATTCATTGTCATAAGTTAGCTTGATACCTTTTCTTAACGATCCATCGTACTCTACCGTATTCGGTAAAAATAGTTCGCTGTAATCCCATAACTCTAAAACATCTCTAATTTTTTTCGTTATATCAGCTAATTTCTTAGATTCACTAAAAATATCTTTTTTCATAGTTTGACCTCCAAGAACAGTATAGATTCTAATCGCTCAAAAATATCGGTCAGATAAATATCATAAAAATATCTGGGCAGTTCAATTATGAACATCACAAAGATGAACGTAATTACCTCTGACTTCAGCCTTATCGGAGAGGGTTCCGTTCATTTCGTTCTCAAATCCGCTCATCTTTGTTCTCCGCTGCACATTAATGTTCACTATTATAAAAATTTTTTCAATAGAGAAAGGACTGATTTAGATTAAGTAAATCAAGTTAAATCAAGTAAGATGAAAATCAATCAAAAGTAATAAGAAGAAAGGTTTTTAGAGATCTTCTAGCTCTGACTCGTGTAGACCTAGATGATCAGTTTCTATCTCTACTAAAGCTTCGAAGAATTCCTGCACCCTTGGTTCTTCAGCCTCTTCAGCGAACTTCCTGTAATGTTTGATAGCTCTGTCTTCTCTTTTGTGGGCATCTTCGATGTTCTTTTTACGCTTCTCAGCACACTTTTCTATGTGCCTGTCTATCTCTGGCTCATCTATATCGAGATACATGCAGATTGCCTCCGCGTGTTCTGACTCCACTTTAGCCAATCTCTTGAACATGCCTTCGTATTTTGGATCATCAGTTTTATTGTAAGCACAGTAGTAATAAGTGGCGTTATTGACTTCAAGTTCCAAAGCTTCTTCTAGATTTTTCTTTGAAGTTTCTGTTAAATCCACCTTAGGATATTCATATTCCTCACCCGGTTTCAGGAACTGTTGATCAGCACCACAATAAGGGCAATCAGTAGGCTTTTCTTCACCTAAATAGGTCTCTCCGCATATCCAACATCTATAAACTTTAAGCATTTTTTTCACTCCTTTCATGGTATAGAAAACAGGTATAAATACTTACGCGAAAGAATTCTATAAGATCACCCAGAACAAAATATTTATGTACTACATTACCTTATATTGTCATACTAGCAAAATAGTATCTTTAATTACCAAGGGCATATCAATATTGATTATCGCCTTTGGGAAATACTTATATATTAATAAATTTATTATGTTATGTCCTACAACAAGCCTAGAATAGTAAGACATTCGGAATACAAGTCCTACATTAATACTGTCGGAAGGTGCCCTGCATGGAAAAGAAAATATCACTACGTGTGTCTGATGAAGACCTGGAGGTAATCGACTCCTTCATAAGCAGACACGAATTCAGTAACAGATCTGAATTCTTGAGAGAGGCAGCTTTGGATTATATAAATAGGTTCAGTGTTTCAAAAAGGAAAAAAGAGATACCTAAAAAGGTTTCTCTACCGAAGGAAATCAGGAATACTCTTCATTATCTGATAGGTTTTGGATACTTTGACGGATGGGAACATGCTGTCCAAGACCTTATCAGGGACGGATTGATGCAGAAGGATCTCGATAGACTGGAGAAGCAATACGATACGATAAACAATATGAGTAATACAGTAGAGAAAATTCAACAGGTAGAAAGGACCGAAGAAAAGAGGTTCATGACTAAATGAAATTTGTAGGACGAACTGATATGTAAGCTCCAAAAGAAAAATCGGAGGATAGTACAGATGGATAATAACAGCCCCGAAAAACCCCAAGATGATGATCTCCCAGATCAAGAAGAACTCTTTATCAATGGGAGTGCCGAAGAGATATTGGATGCCTTACTGTATCAGACTAAAGTTTATGTAATTGGTGTTGGTGGATGCGGATGTAATACCGTAGAATCCATTACAGACTCTAATATGAGTAACGTTAAAACAATAGGTATCAACACAGATAAAAAAGTATTAGGAGACCTAAATGTCGATAGACAGATGTTGATAGGAAAAGAGATCACCAACGGTGAAGGAGCAAAAGGTGATCCCAGACTAGGAAAAAGAGCAGCGGAATTAAATGAAGAACAGATTCTGAAAACAATAGATGATGCAGATTTTGTTGTCGTAGTAGCAGGACTCGGTGGTGGAACTGGCTCAGGTGCATCACAGGTCGTAGCTGACCTTGCCAGACGAAACGGAAAGATGGTCGTTACTTACGCGATCATGCCATTTTCTGTTGAAAAACAAAGGTACAAAAAAGCTCAGAACGTTGTAAAGAAGATGTCTAATATCAGTCATGCGACTACTATATTTGAAAACGATAAGGCTCTTAATTACGGAGACAAAAGCCCACAGGAAGCATTCGGCATGGCTAATAGAATGCTCTCTGATGTAATAAAGCACATAAAAATGGATAATATAACCCAATTCTTTGACGAAGTTGGTCTTGATGCGTTAGGCTTATCAAAAACCCTTTCAGATATAGAGGAAAATAATGAGGAGGAGCAAAAGGTGGAAAAACCCCCCGTTCTTGAAGCTCTTACTTATGTGGAGGAAAAGGAATCTGGGGACGATGAGAGTATGAATTCGTTCCTAGAGCATTATGCATAATTCCAAACCCTCCTCTTCTTTCTATTTATTAAATTTTCTTTTTTCAAAAATGATTTATACTTGCTAGATGTCTAAAATACTGTTATGGACCCTGTGTTTCATGTGATAATTCCAGCTTTAGTAATGCTGGCTGTGAACATCGATTCGAGAAAGGTGTTTTTACTCTTACCGATAGCTCTTACTCCGGATCTAGACGGATTTTTTGGATTGTGGGCACATAGAGTAGTGTTCCATAACTTCATCTTTGTGATATTGATACCTCTGATCATCTTTTTATTTGTTAGAAAAAAATATCCAGAGAAGCTTAGTTTTGTGTCCATAGGTTGGTTCTATTTGATCAGCCATCTTGTATTAGACCTACAGGGTGGATTTGCCTTTTTCTGGCCCTTCTCTTCCAAAGCACCGTACTTTTCTTTCGAGATAACAACAGATACTACTGGATTAATACCAAGATTGTTCTTTCATCTGAATACTGGGATAGCTTCTAAAGCACCAGAATATACTGGTGAGGGTAGTTTTCTCACACCGACAGCTTCACTGATACTGATATTGATATTTCTATCGGTATTCATGAATAGAAAAGAAGTTTTCTCTTTCGTTAAAAATTTTAAGAAATTTTTACTTGAGAAGCTATCTCTCTTAAAGATATGGTAATTTTTTGACTAGATATCTTTTTCTATCGATTTTACCTCTACTTTACTAGGATCTCCTTCCCAATCTTCATCGACATACTCTGTTTCGACAATAGTCTTAATCCCACCTCGTATATTCCAATCTCCTATTACTTTCATGTAACGAGGTTTCACAGCTTCGACTAGGTCCTCTAAGATCTTATTTGTCGCTTCTTCGTGAAATATTTCAATATTTCTATAACTAACGTAATATAACTTTAACGACTTCAATTCCATGAGATAATTTTTAGGTATGTATGTGATGATGATCTTGGCAAAATCAGGTTGATCCCTTTTACCTGGACATAGGCACGTGAACTCAGGTGTACTGATCTTTATCTTGAATTCTTTATCACTGTATTCATTCTCTATAACGTCGATATCATCACTGCCAGGTCCTTCCTCTCCCTTTACTTCCATGATATCAGAATCGGATTTATCCTTCATATTACCTTATCTCGTTTTGAATCAAGGAAACCCTAGATATAATTCTTTCTGACATCATAGAAACAACTTTTAGCTGTTATCAATTTATATTTTATACCTATTCGAATTCTAATTGTACCTTTTCGTTCTTCTCACCTGGATATTTGAACTCTACCTTGAATTCACCATCTTCAAAGAGGATCACCGCTTTTTTAAGTACTGTCTTGTACATTTTGACTTTTTTTCCTCTCCTGCTGGTCTTTCTTTTAGCAACTTCTAGAAAACCGGCTTCCTCTAGTGAATGTACTTTTCTGTAAGCCGCAGCGATAGGTATATCATATCTCCAACTGAGTTCTTGAACTTGTTTAGGTTTTTGATAACAGCCAACTAGGATGCGTTTAGCGTAACTATCTGCTAATATCTCCAACTTTTCTTCTATCTCTTCCGTGTGCATCATGCTATAGTAGGCAATTAATTAATAAATGATTTTATATCAAATACTCATTTGGTGAAACCAAAATTTAAAATCGAAAATCGTTATCATTTTTTGATAACGTAGATAAATAACCACTAAAATCCGTATAAAATTTATATAGCTCATGCTTAATGCTAGCCTCCTCACGGGGTTTTATTATGAAAACAGCTTTAGTCGCTTTAGGAGGAAATTCCCTTATCAGACCAGAAGATCGTGGAACAGCTAATGAAGAATTTGATAGGATGGAAAAGACGTGTAATATTCTGACCGATATGATCGTAGATGGGTACGATATCGTATTCACCCATGGAAATGGTCCGCAAGTTGGAAATATTTTATTGCAAAACGAGATATCTTCACACAGTATCCCAGCGATGCCTTTGGATATATGTGGTGCGGAATCACAAGGACAGATAGGATACATGTTACAGCAGACATTAAAAAATGAATTAAAAGCGAAAGGTGAAGAAAGAAGCATAGCAAGTATAGTGACTCAAGTTATAGTAGATAAAGATGATCCAGCTTTTGAGAATCCGAGCAAATTTATCGGTCCATATTATACTGAAGAGGAAGCTGATAGGATCAGAGAAGAAAAAGGCTGGACTATAAAAAAGACCTCTGATGGAAAATATAGAAGAGTTGTCCCGTCTCCTGAGCCAAAGAAGATAGTTGAAAGTGAGATCATCTATGATCTGGTGTTTAGTGGAGAAGAAGGTTATATAGTTATAGCTGCAGGTGGCGGCGGTGTTCCAGTGATAGAAAAAGATGGTAAAATGAAAGGAGTAGAGGGTGTTATAGATAAAGACCTAGCAAGTGCAGTCCTGGCTGATTCGATAGATGAGAAGTTCTTCATCATGTTGACCCGTGTAGATCAGGTTTATATCAATTTTGGAGAGGAAGATGAAGAAGGATTAGACAAGATAACTTTAAAGGAAGCGGAAAGGTATTATGAGGAAGGTCATTTCCCACCAGGCAGTATGGGTCCAAAGATAAAGGCTTCGATACACTTTTTAAAACATGGTGGAGAGAAAGTCCTGATCACCTCACCAGAAAAACTTTCACAAGCTTTAAAAGGAGAAGCTGGCACATACATAGTTGATGAGTGATATGTATGCAAAAGGGAGCGATGAGGGTTCAAGGCTTGACTGAATCTGTGATAAGAGAGATGACCAGGAAAGCAAAGAAACATGATGCCATAAACCTATCTCAAGGTTATCCAGAATATCCACTTGAAGATGATGTTAAGAAAGCGGCTAAAGATGCCATCGATCAAGGTTTGAACCAATACTCGATAACCTGGGGACTTGAAGAACTCAGAAAGAAAGTTTCAAAGAAATTATCTGATTTTAATGGTTTAGAATACGATCCTGAATATGAAGTGACTATAACCTGTGGGGCTAGTGAATCCATAATGTCATCTATCCTTGGTCTGGTAGAGAATGGAGAAGAAGTTCTCATTTTTCAGCCATTTTACGAAAACTATGTACCAGCAGTATCAATGGCGAACGGAAAACCAGTCTTTACAACCATTGGTAAAGACCTGGAGATAGATAAGGAAGATATCAAGGAAAAGGTGAGCAGCGATACAAAGGGTATGATACTCAATACACCACACAATCCAACTGGTAAGGTCTTCAAGAAAGATGAATTACGATTTATAAGAGATATATGTGTAGACAATGATATCATCGCATTCACCGATGAGATGTACGAACACATCATCTTTGAAGGCGAGCATCTATCCTTAGCTACTATTGATGATATGTGGGAAAGAACGGTCACGATAGGGGGCTTCTCAAAAGCATATTCGATGACTGGATGGAGAGTCGGCTATTCAGCGGCTCCAAAGGATCTGATGAAACCGATCAGAAAGGCTCACGATTATACCACTGTTTGTTCACCTACTCCTTTCCAGAAAGCCGCAGTTTCAGCCATCGATCTGCCTGATAAATATTATGAAGATATGGTGGAATTTTACAGAAGAGGCAGAGATCTAGTTTATGAAGAGTTGATGAAAAGTAAGATGAAACCAGCTTTACCAGATGGCGCTTACTACATGATGGCAGATATAAGTGAGTACGATATGGATGATAAGGAGTTCGCTGATCATCTTGTCAAAGAAAAACAGGTAGCTGTCGTTCCTGGAACTAGCTTCTACGAAGATGGGGGAGAAGACCTAGTGAGATTCTGTTTTTCCCAGAAATATGATGATCTTAAAGAAGCTATGAGAAGGATAGTTGGATGATCACTTCATATCGATGATATCTCCGGGTACTCTGAATTCGCCGCCCCAATAGATGATCGTGTTTTCTCTATCGAAATCTTTTTCCTTTCTTGCATTCACTACTTCACCTACGAACCAGTGATGATCACCTGTTTCAACCTGTTTTACCACTCTACATTCGATCGTCAGAGGACATTCTTTAACACCTGGAGTTGATATCTTTTCACTTTCTTCCTTGGTTAGACTGTATTTTTCATATTTGTCATGGTCTCTTCCAGATACCTTACCGCATCCCATGACTTCCTCTTTTAGCTCGGTTGTTGGTACGTTGACTGTGAATTCAGGGTTTTCTTCCAACAGTTTGAAGGAGTGTCTTTTTGGTGAGATACCGGTTCCTAGATAAGGTGGATCTGTAGAAAATACATGAAGCATTGCTGCAGTTATCAGGTTTGCGTTTTCTTCTTCACCTGTACCTATCAAAACAGTAGGAAAATGTGGTAGAAATTTAACAGCTACATTATTTGGGACTTCTTCTTTCATGTTCTAGAGTATGACTGTTGTTTTAAAGTGTTTTCGAATCAAGACTTATATATTATATCCTTATTTTGAAAACTATGATTGAGAGACCACGTGGTACTAGAGACCTCGCTCCTGAGGAGATGGACGCAAGAAGCAAGATAGAGGGGACCCTGCGTAAAGTATGTGAAAGTTTCGGATACAATGAGATATTGACACCTACTTTTGAACATACGGAGTTGTTCTTGGAAAGATCCGGTCCTTCGATCGTTGAGGAGATCTACGATTTTGAAGACAAAGGCGGTAGAGATATAGCACTAAGACCTGAGTTCACTGCCTCAGTTATGAGGATGTACGCTGAGAGTCTTAGGGAAAGACCGAAGCCTTTGAAATTATATTACTATGGACCTGCTTTTAGATATGAGCGTCCTCAATCCGGTAGGTATAGGGAATTCTGGCACTTCGGAACCGAATTGATAGGTCCTGATACTCCCAGGGCTGATGCAGAAAATATAGCTTTAGCTTATTCATGCTTGAAAAGAGCAGGATTGAGCAATTTCAGTCTTAAGATATCTAACCTGGAGATATTGAAGACCTATCTGAAAGAAAAGGGTGTACCAGAGAACGAGATGCAGGATATCTATCATGTGATCGATAAAGATGAAGGTTATGAGGATTTAAATGAAGAGTATGGAATAAGGGAAGAGCTGCAGGAATTATCCGACCTTTCCATAGATGAATTGGAGGATAAACTTGAAGACAAGTCACCAGTCGGATATACTAAAGAAGTCTTCGATTACCTGAGTTTCTATGGTATTGAAGATGATTATGAATTCGATCTGGGTACTGTAAGAGGTCTAGATTATTACAGAGGGGTCGTTTTTGAGGTGGATGCTGAAGAGTTGGGAGCTCAGAAACAGATATGTGGCGGTGGTGATTATAACCTTGGAGATATTTTTGGTATAGATGTATCTTCTAAAGGCTTCGCTATAGGATTCGATCGTCTGATATTGGCACTCGAGAGAGAAAAAAAACTCCCTAAAAAAACGAAGCCAGAGTGTTTCGTGATACCAATAGGTGAGGAAAGTTTGAAATATTCTTATGAAGTCTTGCTAGATCTAAGAGAGGAAGGGATAATAGCTGATATCGACTTGATGGACAGAAGTGTAGGAAAGGCTCTTGGTTATGCTGATAAACTCGATTACAAGTTTGCGCTCATGATAGGGGGAAATGAAGTAGAGGATGGTACTGTCACTATCAAGGATATGGAATCAGGCGATCAGAAAACGATCAAAAGAGATAAATTGATAGAAGAGATAAAATGAAGAAGAGATTAAACAAACCTATATTTGTTCTATTTATACTATCTTTCTTTTACACTGTAAGTTTATTTGTAGTTCCACTTACATTAGAACCACATACAGTTGAGGATCTAGACGGAAATGCCAACATGATAGATTATGCTGATAAATGGGACGAACTTCCATTATATCAGAAAGCCATCTACATTTTCAGCGATTTCAACTGTCATCAAAAACAAAGCAGATCGTATTCTATAAATGATAACCAGATGCCGGTCTGTGCTAGAGATGTGGGCATATTCGCTGGATTCTCTATCGGTTTTCTTTTCATGTCATTCGCTGAACTGGATTATGATTACAAGAACGTACTCCTGAAAGTACTGCATATAGATACCTCGATATCCAAGAAAAAGAAGATCGCTATCTTGATGATAGCCGGCGCGATAGCCGTTCTACCCATCGCTCTAGATGGTGGTATTCAATTGGTTACATCATATGAAAGTAATAATCCGCTTAGAACCGGAACGGGATTGCTATTCGGTATCGGATTTTCGATTTTTGTGTCGTCTCTTTTATTATCTGTTATGCCTATGAGGAGAGAGAAAGACTAAAGGCACGGGCAAGATTTATATATAAATCCTTCACTGACCGGGGTTGAGGATTTACAATGACTCTCTGGCAAGGAAAATCAAAAAGAAAGATCACTGGAGGAAAGCGAAAGTACTCCCGTAAGAAGAGAAAATTCGAGATTAGTAAGGACTATGAATTCCCAGTAGTTTCTGCAAACAAAAGGAAACTGATCAGAACAATGGGCGGCAACCAGAAAGTAAGAGTTGTTGGTGCAGAATATGCAAATGTAGCCGACCATGAAGGCGAGGTCACAAAGGTCGAGATAAACGAAGTAGAGAGCAACCCAGCGAATCCTAACTACGTTCAAAGAAATATATTGACTAAAGGAGCTATCATAGATACTTCTGAAGGAAGAGCAAAGATCACTTCTAGACCTGGCCAGGACGGCGTTGTGAACGCAGTTCTGATAGAGGAATAAAATGCCAAGAAGGCAGCGTAAAACTTGGATAATCTATCCTGAATATTTTGACCGAAGTAAATCTAGGTCTAATGGTAGAAGAGTACCCAAAAATATAGCTGTCAAAAATCCAAAAATAGAAGAGATTGCCTCAGTTTTGGATGAAATGGATGTACCCAATAGAATAGAAAAACATGCACAACATCCAGCTCACTGGTATGAAGAGAATGGCCGTTTGATAATCCCTAAACAGCAAGAGAAAAAAGATGAATTTTTAAATAAACTTGCTGATGAAATAAGAAAGAGGCATTAAGGAGTTACTCTATTTATTTTAACGTATTTTATCTCATCATCTTTTTTTATTCCGAATAAAAATTTCTTTTTAACACTGTGAGCGACTCTTACAGCTCTGCTTATCTCGTACCAACTGCATCTATAATCATCAGTTATCGGCTGTACTATATATTCAGCATGGTGCTCATCTGGATCTCCTTCATAGGCTCTGAAAACTGCACCATATTTGAAACCTGTCTTTGGTACTAGATCTTTAGACCTTAGATTCTTGTATATATCATATCTCAGTTCGAAGTCATCCTGAGTATCGATGCCTTTTTCAAGTATTTGTTCAGACCTCAAATCTTGATTTTTAAAACCGTCTTCTATATCTAATGTATTTATATCAGATAGATAGAGTGCTTCTAAGATAGAAATGTTCAATCTATCATCCTCTAGATCACCGTAAAATCCTTGTTCATGCAGTTGATTTGAGTCATCACCTTCAATTATTACTTTATTATTATATAATTTACCTTTTAGGTCATTTTGCGAGGTTTTAGGTGTTTCTCCATTTAAGTCAATTGTGGTAATTTTATAGTATGTAACATCACCTTCCTCATCGACTAAACCCTGTAAGAATATCTTTTTTAACTGTTCTACTTTTTTTAAAGTTCTTAAAATTTCATTTATAGAGAATGTATCAGTTTCAGCATTAGATCTGATCCAGTATTTTGTTTGGGTCTTACCCGGTGCTCCTCCTCTAGGAAATACTCTGAAATCGACTGGATCTGAGGCATTTTTTACTACGTATCCTCTCATACGCATATCTTTGTAAACTGGATAATTGACTAGAAATCTATCTTCTGCTGTGTATTTGATTATATCAGATATAGAAATCCTATTTTCTTCCTCATCTAATATATCCAATCTTCTGGCTTCAGAAAGATAGATTGATTCTAAAAGGTTTAATTCCAGTCCACCACCTGATAGAGGCTTTCCGAAATAACCCTTATTATAGATCCTGTTGCCTTCTTTTTCATCTTCGACTATAACTTTAGAGTCTTTCAATTTTCCAGTCACGATGTATCATTTTGTGAATTAAGCTCCGTTATAAAAGGATATTTGTTATGTCTTTATAAGGCCTTTTTACTATTTCTGATATATTTTAGTAAAGTATTAATAATTATAAACATCTGAGTAATAACGGTGAAAATAAACTGCCTATTTGTTTACGGTACGTTCATATTCGAGGACGAGGACCCATCACACGGTGTAAATACGAATAAATATGTGGATCAAGTGGAAAATGGATGGGTTGAAGGGAGGCTTTATCAGACTAAAGGATTCCCTTTTTTAGTTTTGGATGGTGATGATAAGATCAGAGGAAAGGTATTCAAATGCAGTGATATAAAGCCATTGATAGAAAAATATGATAAGATAGAAGGAGTGAACGATGCAAATCCATTCTTTGATAGGGTTGATACAGAGGTATATCTTGATAGTGGTGAAACTGAAGAGGCCTATGTTTATGTTGCTGGATCTAAACTGAGAAATAAATATATGGAACCTAAAAATAGGATTGAAGAGGAACACTGGTTAGATTGGTTGAAAAATAATATATAATGGTAGTGAACACTTAATCTTGATATGTCTTTGAAACTACTAGTGATATCAGATGTTCATGGAGAAAAGAGATCATTGAATAGAGTTAAAGCGATCTATCATAATCACGATCCAGATATCGCAGTTGTTTGTGGAGATATCACTCATTTTGGAGATAAAGAGGAAGCTGTTAACTATTTAGAGAAGATACCTATGGCTGTTATGGGGGTCGTCGGTAACTGTGATCCTAAAGGTGTTGAGGAAGCTTATGAGTCAGTTGAAGCTGATTATCTACATCTCAGTCCAACAGAGAAGGATGGCATAAAATTCATCGGTCTTTCAGGTTCTAAATACAGTGATGATGATTTGAAGGAATTTAAGGAATTATCAAGCGATGCTGATGTTTTTGTTCTGCACCAGCCACCCTACAGTTATCTAGATAAAACATCTAGAGGGAAGAACATAGGTGATCGAGGATTGCTTCCTATAATCGATGAAAATAAACCTAGATTGGTTTTGAGCGGTCATGTACATGAAGATAAAGGTATCATAGAAGAGGACGAAACTGTTTATCTAAATCCGGGACCTGCTCATGATGATAATTTCGCGTTAGTAGAGATATCTAAAGATGGAATAAGGGGAAAGCTTATTTGATAAGGTATATTTGATAAGAATTATTATTAACGTTACTTGCTAACATATGTTTATTTAATAATAATGCAATACCATAGTAATCAAAATAGATTATTATTACTAGTTTACGTTATAACGTTAATATAATAGTATATTATTTATACATGGTATTTTAGTTAATAAGAAAAGCATAATAAAACCTAAATGATTATAATATAAAGGGTTTAAGTTATATGTTAAATTATAGGTTAATAAGATTACTAATATTTTTGCATTTTAAAGTAACAAACACTAATTTTCATTTTATTAGTAGATCTCCTAATTTCCTTCTAAACAATTTTCTTTTCTATCTCTAAAAATAGTAAGAAATTAGTTAATATAGAACGGACGGTATATACAATAGATATTCCGACATCATCCCTTTTACTATTTATATGTTACGTCGTATTAGTTATGTTTTCCGACGTGGCGTGTTTTAGTTATATAAAAGTTTGGTATTGCATGAGGAAAGTCGATAAAAGGGTATTTTTTGTCTAGAGAGGGTACATTCCCTCGTAATATTTACCTATTCTATAGAGTTTCTTGAATTTTGTTTATTTTGGAATATTAACACATAATTGTGAATAATGTATATGAATATAATAATTAAGCATATACGCATATACCATAAAATTAAACTTATAGATTAATTAAGCATTTGCATGCATTTTACATAACAAAAAATTACAAAGTAAGTTAATATTATGTAATTAACGTAAAAACATAAAATATAAGGTTAAGATTATAAGTACGTATTTGTATATGATAGGGAAAACCAAAATTACTCCTAAAGTTTAAAAATTTAAATAAGAACCTAATTAAGTGTTTGTATATTATTTACAAATCCATGAATAACGTACATACTTAAATATTTACGAATAATAACAAACAAAAAATATAGTGATTTTCATCCTCATATTCAAGATAGTAGTAGCCCGGGGCGGATTCGAACCGCCGTCACAGGCTCCAAAGGCCCATATGATTGACCACTACACTACCGGGCTAATGTGAATAAAATAAGCCACTTCGAAATCTATCTTGACGTACAATATGCATCAATATATAATTGTTTTCACTAAAGCCACCAAATGATCATAGAAGTGGACAATGCTTGTACTATGAATGAAAGTATAACCGTAAACGGAGCGAATTTGTAAAGAGTTTCGGAGATCGCTGTAAGCCTATGACTGTTTATGGGTCCCATAACCTCGAAGTTCTTCACTTCGCCTTTAGAAACGCCTACTTCCACTCTCTCAAGATCATCTACAGCTTCTTCAACTAATCCCCTGACATCCTCTATGATATTCTTGTGATCCATATTCAACCCGACAGGATTATAATCTCTTATCAATGTGTTTACTTCATGACTATCCGTTGTGTGGACTTCTGATATATCTACGATATCTGATATTTCTTCCTGTATTTCTTCCCTGAGACCTCTTACCATGTTGTTCCCGTCTATCAATATCTGTGCACTCAATTGACCGTCGATCTGAAACGCAGCGACCTTTATACCCTCACCTGCGATTCCTTTAGATTTATCATAATCCTTCTTCGTAGCTATACCCAGATTTACAGGATATTTTCTTTTTTCTTTAACCTGTGTAAATATTTCTTCAACTCTGTCAATGATCCTTTTGTATCTTTTAGATGGATAATATACCTCACTGCATCCCTTTTTCACACAATTGTGAGAGTCTATAAAACCTATATCAGAGAAACCCATCATGTCTGCTTGTTCTGATATTATTTCTCCGATAGGTGCATCGATATCCTCTGTAGGTTGAGGAGAAAATGATACTGTCGTAAATAAGTCGTTATTGAATGCCTGACATCCTACGAATACTCCGTGGTTGTGTCCAAAATATTTTGTTCCTTTTTTAGAATAGTCCAAGCCCTCTAATGATCTATCTATATCATCTGCAAAATAATAACATTCATTTTCCTTTATAGGATTCAATAGGTGAGTTGATGCACCGTGGAAGGTAAAAACTTCACCATGCTCACTCAATTTTTCATTCAATATCTCAGGTATCCTAGATCCGGCTATGCCTCTAACAGGACCAGGATGTAATCCAGGAATCACAAAAAGTGCCTTTTCACCATCCTCCGATTTGAATGAAAAGCTGATATGATTTACATCTGTTTTAAGGGAATTATTTCTAAAGACCTCTTCCAGTTCTTTTTCTCCTTCCTCTTTTCCCTTCATCAATTTTAAACTTATATTGATAAGTTTAGTCGCTGAAACATTGAAATTATCAACAAACGGTTTATTTAAAAATGCAAGGAAACCTATTATCGGCAGTATACTCGCCAATATGATCAAAATAAGATATGATATTTCGATATACGTTACATTATAGAATAGGAGAATAAACGGTAAGAATACAATCGTTTGAAGTAAAGAATGAGGGATTGACTTTTTCCAATCAGGTATAAATGCAGTTCTAAAAACTAGGTATTGGAAGGAAACAGGGATCCCTATCGATAAAACTATCGCAGTTTTAATAGACAATCCAAAATAAGTCCACCAGGAAATTAGAACGGTAATAACAGAGAGTGAAATCAAAACGAGAAGTGTAGATTGACGTGTATCCATCTGTTCATCATACCATTTCAACTTAGGTAAGAGAAGCCCGCTTATCACGGTTGGTATGGAGAATATAATTATCGAATCTAAAAACGAATCCAAGGTATAAGGAAATATGTTCAGAAATATAAAAAAGGTCATCAATAGAATCAGGGGAACCTGTAAAATAAAGCGTGGACACCTGAACATCGGAAGATTGAACTTCCTATCATAAACCAATACCTGTTCTTTCTCTTCCATATTTAACATTCTTTTAAAGCTGAAATCAATTCTTTCATCTTCTTACTAACTTCTTGAGACTCTTCCAGAACTGTACCGGTTACTATCACATCTGCTCCGGCTTCAGCAATCTTTTTAGCTTGTTTATAGTTTCTTATGCCTCCACCGACGATCAACGGTATATCTACGTTTTCTTTATAGACTTTGATCATGTCGAGAGGTACAGGTTCTGGAGATCCTGAACCAGCTTCCAGATAGAATAATTTCATACCCAGATATTGAGCTGCAAGCCCGTAGTTAACAACAGACTTTGGTTCATCTCTTGGTATCAGGTCTGCATTACCTACTTCGCCGACCTTCATGCCGGGCTCAACGATAACGTACCCCATGGGGATAGGTTCGATATTCATCTTTTTTATCATCGGGGCTCCTACGACCTGTTCTCCAATGACCTTAGACAGATCTTTGGAATTGAGCATGCTCATGAAATATATCGCATTGACATATTGAGACATCGCGCCGGCCCTAGTTGGGAAATGAATTATAGGGAGTTCTACTCGATCTGACATGGACTTAACTGTTTTATCTAGATTTTCTTTCGTGATCCCTGTCGACCCACCGACCATGATCGCATCACTTCCTGCGTTTTCAAGTATCTCTGCTAGATCACCTGCTTCTTCTGGTGATTGTTCATCTGGATCTATAAGGCCCATGTGAAGTGTTCCCTTCTCAATTTTATTTAATATATAATCGATAACTTTCATAATATACCTCCAACAAGAAATGCTATCAAAGCGATTATCATCCCTATCTTGTTGAATTTTTGTGATCTTTCTGCATCTTCAAGTATGGATAAGGAGTATATAAATACTATATCTGCGAATATTACTATAAGCAGATAAGACAAAGATAAAAGGTTTTCTATGTATGGAAGAGGTGAAAGTAAGACAGCAGCCAATACGAAGACGATAACCGTATACTGAGCTTTACCTCTACCTACCCTCATGGGAAATGTTTTCCTGTCTAGATCACCTTTCATATCTTGAATATCCTTAGTTATCTCTCTTCCTACTGAAGCAAGGAATGCAAGCAAACCCAGGATTATAGGTAGGTATAATCTACCATAAATAGATCCACCGAATACGAATACCAAACCGGTAAGGAATGAGATGATCAAATTGCCAGCTAGGCCTGATTTTTTAAATTTCCACTCGTAAGATACCATTAACATGATTGCTGACAGGACTATTATCTGAGGAAGATAGAAAGGTAGCAGGATAGAAATCAATATAGCGAACAGGAACATCCCTGAAGAGTATATCAAAGCACTCTTTGGTTCTATCTCGCCGGCAGGTATAGGTCTTTGTGGATGATTTAACTTATCCACCTCTCGATCCATGTAATCATTAAGGATGTTGCCGGCGGAAGTGAAAAGAAAAACTATAGCCATCCCGATTATCGTGTGTATCAACATAGTAGTTCCGAATATATCGAATCCGAACAGAGTGACCATTACTATGGGTATGCTAAAAGATGACATCAGGCTGTTCAATGGTCTTATCATTCTGATAACAGGATGCATCGTATTGTTAGAATCCGACATCTTTTTATAATTTTGGCATTTACGGGGAAATAACAACAGTAAGACTTTAATATTGCATCTTATTAGAGATACTGCAAACAAGCCCTGGTAGTGTAGTGGCCCATCATGTGGCCCTGTCGAGGCTGCGACTCGGGTTCAAATCCCGGCCGGGGCGT
>CAYSTL010000008.1:0-25032 GCA_964433785.1 uncultured Thermoplasmata archaeon | reverse complement strand
AATCCATAAAGTATATTTTAGTCTAGGATAATTTGTTAGATATGTTTACAGAAGAGGATGGAGAGACAGCGGTGAGGGCTGCTAGAAAGGTGATCGAGGCATCAGTAAAGAATGAAAAAGAACCAGAACTAGAATATCCAGATAAGTTCGATAAAAAGATGGGGGTATTTGTGACAATAAATAAATACCCTTCAGAGGATTTAAGAGGATGTATTGGATATCCAGAGCCAATATTCAAATTAAAAGATGCGGTCGAAAGAGCTGCCGATAACGCTACTAGAGATCCTCGTTTTCCCAACCTGAAAGAAGACGAGTTGGATGATATAGTGGTAGAAGTCACTTTGTTGACACCACCTGAGGAGATAGGCTATGAGGATCCTGATGAACTTGTAGAAGAAGTTAAATGTGGAGAAGATGGATTGATAGTCTCTAGAGGTCCTTACAAGGGATTACTGCTACCACAGGTTCCCGTTGACCACGGCTGGGATGAAGAAACATTCCTCAGCCATACGTGTAGGAAAGCAGGACTTAGTATGAACGAATGGAAGAGCGGTAACTGCAAGATAGAAAAATTTAAGGGAGAGATATATGCAGAAGAATCACCACGTGGAGAAGTGGTGAAGAGGGAGATAGGATGATAATAAAAGGAAGTGCATTCGTCAATGGGGATATCAATCAATGTTATATCGGTATCGAAAATGGTAAAATAGATTTTGTTAAAAAATCTCTAAAAACTACAGAGCCTGTAGAAAAATTTGAAGGTGTGATCTTACCCGGTGGGATCGACATCCACGTTCATTTCAGGGAACCTGGGATGACACATAAGGAAGATTTTTACACAGGTTCTTTGAGTGCTGCCTTCGGTGGGATAACCACTTACGCCGAGATGCCCAACACGAAACCACCGACGGATTCTGCTGAGAGATTAAAAGAGAAGATAAAACTAGCTAAGAGTAAATCTGTGGTTGATTTTGCTCTTTATGGATTGTTGAACGAAAATGCAGAAGAGATGATCGAATATACTGATCTTTTTAAAGTCTATCTATCTTCTAGTACCCAGATAGAAAGCAGTGATTTTGAAGATGGTTTAGAAACGGTTTACAGAAATGGTGGAAAAGTTGCTTTCCACTGTGAAAAAGAAGATATGTTCGGTCCACCTGGTAGTAATCTAGTAGAACATAACCTGGAACACAGACCGCCAGAATGTGAAGTTGAGGCCATCAAAAGTCTCTCGGATTATATGGAAGGGGATAAACACGTTTGCCATATATCAACAAAAGAAGGACTTTCAAATGCAAAAGAAAATGGATATTCCAATGAAGTAACACCACATCATCTATACCTTAACCAAGACGTTCTTCTAGATTCTTTCGGAAAAGTTAACCCACCTTTACGAGATCAAATTGATCAGATGAATATGTGGGAATCCTATGAAAGGGAAGAGATCGATATTTTAGCCAGCGATCATGCACCGCATACTAAAGAAGAAAAAAGAGATTTTGAAGATGCTCCCTCAGGTTTACCAGGTGTAGAGACGATGTATCCGCTTCTTCTTCACTCTGTGGCTGTTGGAGAGGTATCGTTATCGACTGTTGTGAAGACATTATGTGTGAATCCTGCGAAAAGATTGGGAGTTAAAAAGGGGAAGATCGAAGAAGGTTACGATGCTGATCTCATCAATATAGATTTTAGAAATGTGGAAGAAATAGATGTTGACAGGTTGCATTCTAAAGCTGGTTGGACACCTTTCGAGGGATTCAACGGGATATTTCCCCTAAACGTTATATCTAATGGGGAATTGATAATCGAAGAACGCGAGTTCGTTGGTAAAAAAGGTAGAGGAAGATACATCTACGAATAGAGTTGTGATAGTGTGAAGAAAAGTATGTATGTAGAAGAATTGAAGGAAGGTAAGGAAATAAAAGACAAATTTGCAGTGAAAGAAAAGATGTCGCCCAAAGAATACACAAAGGGTTGGTATTTCAAACTTATAGTGGGCGACAAGACAGGTAAGATACCTCTCATATATTGGGGAGGGTCAGAAGAAGATGTTATAAGATCCGTTTATCGAGGTATCGAAGTCGGAGATGTGATAGAGATAAATGGGTTGGTTTCAAGATACAAAGGTGATCTGCAGATATCGATAAATGAACAGGAGATGCACGGTATATACAGGTTAGAAAAGGAAGAGTACGATTCAGAAGATTACATGCCGCGATCTAGCAGAAACATAGACGGGATGTTCTCTGAATTACTCGAACTAGCTAAATCTATACAGAACGATAAATTGTTCGAACTGATCAAATCATTTTTAAAAGATAGTGATTTTGTAAAAGCATTCAAAAAAGCCCCTTACAGCAAGAGATACAACAATAATTATATCGGAGGACTACTGGAGCATACATTACTAGATACGCAGTTGGCTGAAAAAGTAGCTGAGATGTATGAAAAAATAGATCATGATCTTTTAGTTGCATCAGCGATAGTACATGATTTTGGTAAGATAGCAGAATATGATACTGGCACATCGATAGAATTGACTAGAGAAGCACAGTTGGTTGGGCATACCGTAATGTGTGAGAGGATGATAAGTGATAGGATGAAAGAGATAGAAGATTTCCCAGAAGATTTAGAATTAAAATTAAAACATATCGTTTTATCACATCACGGTGATTACGAATGGGGTAGTCCTAGAAGTCCTCGGTTAGAAGAAGCAGTCGCTCTTCATCATATCGATCTATTGAACGTGAGATTGAGCGGTTTCATACAGGCAAAGGAAGAATTAGAACCGGACGATGAAGAGATGATCTATGTCTCCAAAGAAGGGGTCCAAAGACCAGTATTTAACAGGTGAATAACATACAAGAGATCCCTTAAAAAGATTCGAAGGGTTTTTAAAGGGAAATGTATGTCATGTAATGGAGTTATTTAAAGAGTGATAAATATGGATGGACTAAAGATTGAAAATGTGGTAGCTTCATCATCGATGGGTGAAAATCTAAACCTAGATGAGGTATCAAGGTCATTGGAAGAATCGGAATACGATCCAGATAAATTTCCTGGGCTCGTTTACAGGATAAGTGATCCAAAAACTGCGATTTTATTATTCACAAGCGGTAAGGTAGTATGTACAGGCGGTCAAACTGTAGATGATGCTAAGACGAGTGTTAACAAGATGAAAAAATTATTGAACGATAACGGTATTGAGACCGCTGAATCTGTTGAAACAACAGTTCAGAATATAGTTGCATCTTATGAGTTGGGTGTCGATTTAAATCTTAACTCTGTTGCTATTACCCTGGGACTGGAGAGGGTAGAATATGAACCTGAACAATTCCCTGGATTAGTTTATAGATTGAGAGAATCGCCTGTAGTACTTCTTTTGTTTGGTTCAGGTAAGATGGTCTGTACAGGTGGTAAAGTCATAGAAGATTTAGAAGATGCTGTAGACCATATAAAGGATGAGTTAAAAGGAGCAGGATTAATGCATTAAAAGTCTTTCTATCTCTTTTTCTTTTTTTTCGGGCTAAACTTTAATATAGGTTTGATTTTTAGGATGGATTGATATGGCTGAAGTAGAATGTCCAAAATGTGGAGCTCAGATACCCGAGGATGCGGACGAGTGTCCTGAATGTGGAGCAGATTTGGAAGAGGAAAAATTATTTCAAAAAATGAAGGAAACTTTGGACTTGATAGACGATGAAACATACGAGATAAAAGAAGGTGATTCTTCAGCTATAATAGATAGATTGAAGGATATTGCTCCAAAAAAGGTCGTTGAGGAGGAAGAATTTGAAGAGGTAATCACTTATGAGTGTCCGATCTGTGGGACTGAAGTAGATGAAGATGCAGATGAGTGTCCCGAGTGCGGGGCTATTTTTGAGTGAATAATTCAAAAATTAATAATACTATATTTTCTCTTAAGTTTTCTATATGTTCAAGACAAGAGTACTATCGACTTTTAAACAGTCTGAAATAGAAGCTATGCTGGAAAAGATGGGAGTTGAAACTGCTGGCATAGAGATAATGACACCTAAAGCTGAACACAGGCTGGTTTATGCTCAAGGACTCGATCCAAGAGCTGCAAATATAGTAAAACAGGAATTTCTATCAGCAGGTGGTGAGGCAGCGGTGTCATGGGAGGCGCTCAATCTTTCTGAAGAAGAGAGCAAAATTGTGATGATGGGTACAATAGCTCATTATAATAGAGCTTGTAAAAAACTAAAGATGCAGCCTTTTGATCTTGATGAATTGGCGAATGAGATCGAAAAATCTGTAAGATACTACGACGAGCCGAAGGAACTGCCTTGGCATCCAGACAGTTGCCAAGTCATGGGTATACTAAATGTTACTCCAGATTCATTCTATGATGGTGGGGAATTCAACGCAGTCGATGAAGCAGTAGAAAGAGCGGTTAAGATGGACAAGAAAGGGGCAGATATCATAGATATAGGTGGAGAGAGTACCAGGCCAGGGAGTGAAAGAGTATCTTTGGAAGAGGAGAAAGAAAGAGTACTACCGGTGATAGAAAAAGTATCTAAAAAGGTGGATGCTCTCATTTCCATAGATACTTACAAACCGGAGATAGCTGAAGCAGCGGTAGATGCTGGTGCTGATATAGTAAACGATATTTTTGGATTGAGAAAGGAAGGGATGGCCGAGAAGGTAGCTGAACTCGATGTACCAGTTATCTTGATGCACATGCAGGGGACTCCAAGAAATATGCAGGAGAATCCACAGTATGATGAGGTGGTTAACGATATCAGCAAATTCTTTTTAGAGAGGATTGAACATGCCAAGAATGCTGGTATAAAAGATCAGAATATCATACTCGATCCAGGTGTAGGTTTTGGTAAAAAATTAGAGCATAATCTGGAAATAATAAAAAGATTAGACGAATTCAACTCTTTAGGATATCCAGTATTGTTAGGTGCTTCTAGAAAGAGCTTCTTAAAAGGAGTACTGAACAAGGAAGTGGATGAAAGATTGTATGGATCTTTGGCTGTAGCGGCCAACGCTGTAGAAAAGGATGTCGCGATACTCAGAGTTCATGACGTGGAAGAAACGGTCGATGTAGTCAAAACTATCGAAGCTGTTAAATGAGCGATATAAATTAAAATATTAGATGATCTCTTCCATCACCTGGATCTTGTAGCGACCGCTGGAATTGTTTATCACTAGATAGTAATCACCTTCCGGTATTATATCATCTCCATGTAAAGAATAACTCTTTCCAGCCTTGCCACTGTTGCTAACATCTAACGTCAATCTGCTCACCAGCTCATCTGAATCTGATTTGTAGACATCTACAGTTAGGCTTGGCGCATCATCCTCTGGAGAATATTTTACTAGCTTTATCTCACCCTCACTTTCAATAGTAAAAGTTTCTGTGGTCTTTTTTCCTGAAAATCCTTCAGTTTCAAAATATATATCCTTTGTAAAAAAGTTATAGCTGTACCAGACCCCAGCTGATAGGATCAGCATGATTATAACAAGAAAGATTATACCTGTTTTGGTTGAGAGCCAGAAAGATTTTGGTTTGGAAGTATTCTGAGGTTTCTTTCCAGTTCTACATCTATAACAGAAAAATTCATCTTTTTCTAAAGATTCTCCATCAGGATAATTATAACTGACATTAGAAGATGAATATTTCCCAAAACCTGATGAAGAATATCGTTTATACTGTTCGGAAGGATGGCCAGGACATATTTCCTTCCCACACTGACTGCAGGTCAAACTATCTGTTAAGAGTAAATTTTTTCCACAGATGTCACATTTATCTGTTAATTTGATTATATCACACCGTGTCATAATAATCCGATAAATAAATGTTTAACGGTATATTTTAAAAATTGCAGAAATCTAAAAATTTTAAGATTTTACAAAAAATTAGAAATAAGACAAAATAGTAGGTTGTACAAATCCATTTATATCAGAAAAACGTTAATCATATAAATAGAAAAAATCACTTCAGTAAAATACGGAAACAAATCAGATTGTGATAAAAATGATCACCCTCGTCTTAGCTGATTGTGAAATGAAAGTTAGCCCCGAACATATTGAAGAAAGTAGGTCTAGGACTGATTTAGTCCATTTTTCTCTTTTACTGGCACAGGATTCAGAATTAGCTGAAGAACGAGAATTAAGGACCATAGTCCATACTAGAGAAAATAAGATATATCAGTTCGAAGCAGATATAGATATCCCTCAGAAACTAGAAGATTTTGAAGATATGCTGGTGAAGTCCTATCATGGAGATCTTCCTGAAGGCATAATCTATTCAGAAGAGACCCTTATGGATGCGCTAGAAGGTGAATATGGTGAGAGGATAGTTTTAAGCCCTAAAGGCAAGAGAACAGATCCTATTGAGATGTTCTCCAGGGGAAAGGATTATGTCATAATAATAGGGGGTTTTTCAGAAGGAGATTTTGTCAGTCCAGTTTATCAATGGGCGAATAAAACGATATCTATTTCCGATAGATTGATGAAGCCGTGGTCTGCTACTGCTGAGATGCTTGTAGGCTATAGGTATTGTTCACTCGAATAATTTTGCCACGTTAGTATCGAAAGGAACATCCATCGTATTAGAAACGGGTTCACATTTACTTCTGGTAAGAAAAGCTATAGGTCGGTAATCCGTTTCTGAGAACGATTCCCAATTGGCCATACCTTTAGCGATGATCAGATCAGCGTTTTCCAGCTTTCCTTTGAGTTCATCTGACAGTAGATCAAAGTTGACTCCAACTGCATAACCTCCGGTTGTATCGACCTGATCAACTATCTTTTTGATATCATATTCTTTAACTTCTTTCATCGTAGCATCTGTTAGGATCGGAACATCTTTGACTACGACGGTTAGATTTACATCATATTCTTTTATCTTATTCAACAGAACAGTATCAAAAACGACTTCTCCGGCGTTATCTGTGAAATAGAGTACGTTTTTCCCTTTTTTTATCAGTTCTTCGATCTTTTCAGTATCATCGTGACCAAAGCCTTCATCGATTATATTTTGGAATTCATTTATCAGATAATCAGGAGAATCGATATCGTCACGATATCCAAAATCCATCACATTTCCTGCTATGGAAACTAAAACTGCTTCTCTAAAACCACCTTCTTTTGTTATCTCTTTGGCTTTGGGCAACAATTTTTCAGCGGTCCTGTTGCTCTTTTCTTTTAAGTCTTTGTAAGGGTCGTCCGTGCCTAGAATATCGTAAACTCTTCTGTGGACTTTGGTCGATACTTCTGCTGAAACTGAATCTTCCTTAAAATTATCATCTAAAATGCCCAAAGCTTCCTCTATAACTTTTCTTTTTTTACTTTCATCGATCAACTCTGCTTCATATATGCTTCTCTTAAGCAAACAAGGAACACACTCTGGGTGAATTTTCAATCTATAACTCCCCACTAGCAAGTTTCTTATTTATCTCTTCAGACTGCATATGTCCCTCTACGGTTATATCAACATCATCAGAATCAATACCTTCTATTTGAGCGAGGTTCTTTTTGATCTGAACAGCTAATTGAACTCCCATTGGGCAGAAGGGGCTGGTCGGTGTGAATGTTAAACTTACAGAATCGTCATTTACATCTAGGTTAGAGATCAAACCCATATCGTAAACATCGGTTCCTGTGTGCGGATCTACAACGTTTTTCAATTCTTCTACTACTTCTTCTTTGGTGGGCATGTTATTCACGTGTTTTTACAATGAGAAAGAGGAGGTATATAAACAACAGGGTTATAGACTTAAGAAATCTATCAACCGAAGCGTTTAATATACCCTATTATTACTGTTTTTGTTAATATGTATAACTCCGATGATGTTCAGAGTCAGATAGCAGAACAACGCTTCAAGATAACAAGGGTAGGAGTTACTGGCGTTAAAAAACCTATAACTGTAAGGAGACCTTGGGGCGATGTAACTCTTAATGCAGAGATAGATGTTTATGTCGATCTTCCTTCTGATCAAAAAGGTTCTCACATGTCTAGAAATGTTGAAGTCACTGGTGAAGTTGTAGACAACAGCGTTAGAGAACCGGTAGAGGGTTTAGAAAATTTAACTGCCGAGATGTGCGAACTGTTATTAGAAAGACATGAGTACGCATCATATTCTGAAGTGGATATTAACGCTGATTACTTCCTTGAGAGAGAATCCCCTCATGGCCGATCAAGTCTTGAAAATTATGAGATCAGGGCGAAAACAGAAGCAAATAGAGATGGTGAGATCAGGAAATATATTGGAGTCACAGCGGTTGGATTGAACGCTTGTCCATGTGCTATGGAAAGTGTGAAGAGTAAGTACATCGAGAAATATCCAGATGTTGAGGAAGCGCTTGAAAAGATACCGACTATAACTCACAACCAGAGAAATAAAAGTACTATAATGATCGAAGTGCCTAATGACGAAGAGATCGAGGTGAATGACCTCATCGGTATAATCGAATCCTCTTTATCATCTCCAACTCATGAGATATTGAAGAGAGATGACGAGGCTGACGTGGTCATTCAAGCACATGAGAATCCAAAATTTGTTGAAGATGTTGTAAGGGACATGCTCTCTAAGTTACTGAAGAAATATTCACATTTCCCAGATTCTACTCATGTGGATGTAAAGAGCGAGAGTGAAGAATCGATCCACAAACACAATGCATTTGCTGAGAGAGTAACAACTTTCGGAGAGCTGCGAGAATAGCCTATTTTTCAGCTCTCAGCTCGTATATGGCTCCTGACTTTATCTCCTGCTCTTCAGCTTTAGACATCAACTCTCTCAACTTTTCCTTGAAAGCGTTCTTCAGGTGATCTTCTTCTAATGAGTTGATATCTTCAAGGATGGTATCCTCATGCTCTTTAAGCAGATCCAAAGGCCAAGGTACTTCTTCTAAAAGTATCGAGTTATCAGTATCTTTGAATCCTATAGACAGTAGTTCTTCACTTAAGACATCTGGAGAGAATTCAACAAGATGTCCTTTTCCCAGCAGCTCGGAGATCGCATTTTCTATTCGCCAGAGTTCGACCTGAACATCGTGACATGGTACCGGACACCTATCTTCATCGAATGGATAATAATCTATTATGACGAGCATACCATTACTTTTCAGTACCCTTTTAAACTCTCTTAGCACCGATGATATCACCATACTTTTATTCTGTGATAGAGCACTTACCAAGAAGTTACATACTACATAATCAAAGGATCCATCGTCTATACTTGATAGATCGGAAAGATCAGCTGTAAGGAACTGGGACTTTTTTGTCTCTTCACGACATTCCCTCTGCCATTCTTCATTAACATCAACTGAGACTACTTCTGCACCCCAGTTTTCCAGGTATTTTGTCATCCCACAGGCACCTGTACCCGCGTCTAAAACCTTCTTTCCTTCGAGATCTAGTCCTTTTAACTTTTCCATGGTTTGGTTTAAACAATAAAATATATTTTAATCCATCGGAATTACATCTTAAAACCATAATCCTTATATCACAATCCTTATATTTCGTAATGAATTATTAATCGAACTCAAGGGGACAATTACCATGTTAAACGCTGAAATCGAATCTGGAATATTAAAAGAGCTTGTAGATATAGTAGGAACGATTGTTGATGAAGTTAAAATCAATCTAAAGGAAGATGGATTATCTCTGAAAGCTGTCGATCCAGCCCATGTCGCGATGGTAGAATTAAATCTGTCGGATGAAGCTTTCGAATCGTATGAAGCAAGTGAGACAGAGATAGGATTGAATCTAAATAAATTGGAACAGTTCTTAAAATTAGCTGGTTCTAATGATTTGGTTTCTATTCAACATATTGAAGAAGAGAATAGGTTACTATTAGAAGTAGATAATATAACTCAAAAGATGCCGTTATTAGATACTGCTGGAATGACTGATCCAAGTGTACCCACATTGGATTTGCCTATCAGTTTGGATATCGAAGGAAAACATCTGTTAAAAGGTGTCAAGGCTTCTCAAAATATATCAGACCATATCGCCATAACGGCTAATCCAGATGGCTTTGAGATATTTTCGGAAGAGGATGAAGATATGGTAAGACTTTCTCTTTCAGAAGATGACCTGGTCGAACTCGATGCTAAGCAGGAAGTAAGATCACTCTTCGCACTGGACTATTTCTCTAGTATGATAAAATGTGTAAGCAGTGACACTCCTCTTCACATAGAATTAGGAGCCGATTACCCGATAAAGATCCAATTCAAATTCGCTGATGGAGACGGAGACGTGAGATATCTACTAGCTCCTAGGATAGAGAGTTCCTAAAATTTTTTTTAATAATTTTCCTTTTTTGTTTATTTTAAGCGAAACTTAAAAATAATATGGGCTATATACCATTTTACTATGGGTACTGAAATTGGAATATTGTTGATAGTTGCAGGAATAATTTTGATTATAGTAGAAGCTGTAGAGCCAGGTTTTTTTATAGCGATACCTGCAGGTGTATTGATTGTTATAGGTGTGATACAGATTTCATATCCTGAATTCTTAGTCTCGATTTACACACCTATCATCGTCGCCGTAGTTGTTCTGATATTAACGTTTGGATCATTAAAGATGTATCAAAAGATTTCACCACCCAGTAAGCCTACCACCACTATGAGTTCATCATTGGAAGGTAGGGTAGGTAAGGTAGTTAAAACGATAAAACCAGACGAGATCACAGGTAAGGTCAAGATAGAGAACCAGATGTGGAGCGCCACTTCTGAAGAGAAAGTCATCGAAGAAGGCGAGAAAGTGGTAGTGGTGGAAGGAAAAGGCGTACATTTGCTAGTAAAAGAAAAAGAATAAACGAGAAGGAGGTAAGGAAAAATGAGTATAGGTTTGATAGCGGTATTAGTAGTTCTGATTGTGGCTGTAGCATTCGTTGCTGGTAGAGCAGCATTCTGGATAATTCAGCCGTATGAACAAGGGATATACATAAGACTAGGTAATTTTCAGCATACTTTAGATCCAGGTGTAAACATCGTACCACCGTTCATATCTCAGGTCATCAAGATAGACTTGAGAACACAGGTGTTAGATGTTCCAAGACAGGAAGTGATCACCAAAGATAACTCACCTACCAACGTTGATGCTATAATCTACATCAAAGTTGTAGATGTTTCCAAAGCATACTTTGAGGTTACAAATTACAAAGCAGCTACCATCAACCTAGCCCAGACCACATTAAGGTCGGTTATAGGTGATATGGAGCTGGACGAGATACTGTACAACAGAGAAAGGATAAACACCCATCTTAGACAGGTTTTAGATGAAGCAACAGATGCTTGGGGTGTTAGAGTAGAATCAGTAGAGATCAGAGAAGTCGACCCAGTTGCACAGGTTAAGGATGCGATGGAAGAACAGACAGCAGCAGAAAGACAAAGGAGAGCGGCCATCTTAAGAGCGGACGGTCAGAAAAGATCAGCTATTTTAGAAGCTGAAGGTAACAGAAGGTCAAAGATCCTCAATGCTGAAGGTAATAGGCAGAGTAAGATACTCAATGCAGAAGGTTCCAGGATGGCTAGAATACTCGAAGCCCAAGGTGAAGGACAGAGATTACGTGTACTTTCATTAGGTGCCAACACATTGGATGAGAAAGCTATGACATATCTGTCTTTGAATACATTACAGAACATGGCAGATGGACAGGCGACAAAGATATTGTTCCCATTCGAGGTTTCCAAACTTATGGAAGGTGCTTCTAACTACTTAGGTGCATCTAGAGAGGTACCAAGCAGAGAACCACAGGAGATAGGAGACTTAGAGGATATCATCGGTAAAGCTGACGATATACTAGGAGATATACCGGGTAGATCGGAGATGAAACAAAAGATAGATCAGATCGAAAAGGCAGTGAAGGAAGAGGAACAGAAAGGTCGTAAAGAGATCAGAGAAGAAGCAGAGAAAGATGCTAAAGAAGTTCTAGAAGAAGTTTCAGGAGACGTTGAAAGCTGGAACGAAGATATCGTCGGAGATATCAAGGAAGAGGAGAAAGAAGAAGAGAAAGAGGAAGAAGAATAACTAAACCCCCTTTATTATTTTTAATTTCTTAATTATTTGAATCATTGAATAGGATAAGTTTTTTATATTAAATATGAATACTCATTCATATGAATGATGATTTATTTAAGTGTCTTGTGAACGGAAATCGAAGAAAGATACTGTACTGTATAGGTCGAGATGCCAAATCTGTCGATACTATATGTAAGTGTTTGGATCTGGAGCAATCCCTTGTCAGTCATCATCTAAGGAAATTGAATGATTGCGGATTGGTTGAAAAAGAGAGGAAAGGCAAAAAGATATATTATAAAGTTTCAAAAGAAGAGATAATCGAATTGTTGCAGGCAGCATCAGAATTAGGAGATGAATTGGAGGCCTGCTGATGTCTGAGGAACATAGACTGCATTTTTTCGAGAAATATCTTACTGTTTGGGTAGTATTATGTATCATAATAGGCTTATTTTTGGGTCAAATATTCCCAGGTTTGCGCGGATTTTTCAATGACATGACATATTATCAGGTTTCTCTTCCTATAGCTGTGCTGCTTTTTTTCATGATTTATCCGATAATGGTACAGATCGATTTTAAGAAAGTGATAAAGGCTGGGAAGAGTCCCAAGCCTGTTGGATTAACGTTGTTCATAAATTGGGCTATCAAACCCTTCACGATGGCTTTCTTTGCTTGGATATTCATGCAGCAAATATTTGCTCCTTACATATCCTCAGGGATGGCCTCTGAGTATCAGGCTGGAATGATATTACTAGGTGTGGCTCCTTGTACAGCTATGGTTCTTGTTTGGAGTTATCTTTCTGATGGTAATATGGGACACACTTTAGTGATGGTAGCCATCAATTCTTTGACCATGTTGGTTCTATATGGACCACTGGCAGGTTTACTTTTAGATATCAGTGCGATACCGGTTCCTTGGGAAACTATCGCATTTTCTGTCAGTATATATGTGGGTTTACCGCTACTAGCTGGATACTTATCGCGAAGAAAGTTGTTGAACAGCAAAGGTGAAAGATGGTTCGAAGAAAAGTTTGCTAAACATCTACATTATGTATCTATAATTGCACTTCTGACTACATTGATAGTTCTGTTCAATTTCCAAGGTAACGTGATACTGAATCAACCTTTGATAATAGGTATGATCGCAGTCCCACTGTTGATACAGATATTTGTGATCTTTGGTCTGACTTATGTCAGTGCTAAAAAGATAGGACTGGATTATGAAGATGCAGCACCGAGTGCTCAGATAGGAGCGAGTAATCATTTTGAGGTCGCTATCGCTGTCGCGACTGTACTCTTCGGTCTGAACAGCGGAGCAGCATTAGCCACAGTCGTAGGTGTTCTGATCGAAGTTCCAGTAATGCTCACCTTGGTAAGGATAAGTTTAGATACCAGGGGGTGGTTCTGATGAAGACCCTACTTATTTCAGATATCCATGGAAATTATGAGGCCTTAAAGAAAGTGATCAGCTTGGAGAATTGGGATAAGATATACTGTATGGGTGACATCGTCGATTATGGTCCTTCCAATCAGGAATGTGTTGATCTGATCAGAAAAAAAGCAGACCTAATTGTAAGGGGTAACCACGATAATGCAGTAGCTTTCGGTGTTGATTGTGGATGTGGATATGAGATCAAAGATCTATCCCAGGAAGTTAGAAAAGTTACTGTTGAAAATCTAACTCAGGAATCAAAGAAATATCTAAGAAATTTACCTATAACTGATAAAATAAACGATCATCTTCTGGTTCATGCTTCTCAAAATGATCTTTTCAAGTATCTGAAGCCTGACACCAATAAAGAAGAATTCGAAGAATTCAAAGATGTTAAACAAGATTTAATCTTTCTTGGACATACACATCTACAGATGGATAGAGAGATATACGGTAAAAGATTCATCAATCCAGGAAGTTTAGGGCAGCCGAGAGATGGAGATACAAGGGCAGCTTATGCAGTGTTAGAAGATGGAGAGATAACCTTTCATCGAATGGAATATGATATAGAATCCGTGATCGAGGAGATAAAAGCTAAGAACTTACCTGATAGGGTTATCAGGATATTGAGAAAAGGAAAAGTTGTTCCTTAGATGTAAAAAAATAAAATGAAAGGAGTTAGCCGACTATTTTGTCGACTATCTCACCGGCACGACCGACGTATTCTTCAGGTTTGAAAACCACATCTAGTTCTTCTTCAGAAGTGTATTCCATAACATCTTCTCTTTCTTTGAGCACTTCCTTCAATGGCCTTTCTTCCGCTCTTGCAAGCATAGCGGCTTCTCTGATCATTTCATGGGCATCTTGTCGGCTCATACCTTTGTTAGCTAGATGCATCATAACTGCTTCTCCCATGACTAGTCCATCACTCATATCGATATTTTCCCGCATATTTTCTGGGAATACTTCCACATTTCTGAACAGTTTCTCAGATTTTACCAATATATCGTCGATCAGAACAAGAGTATGTGAAAGCGTGATCCTCTCGGAAGATGAATTACTAAGATCTCTCTCATGCCATAAGACCATGTTCTCGAAAGTTGGCTGTACGAATCCTCTCAAAGTCCTAGCCAATCCACTTATGTTCTCAGCTAGAATAGGATTCTTCTTATGAGCCATAGTTGAACTCCCTACCTGTTTCTCGGTATCGAAGGCTTCGGCAGCCTCCATTATTTCAGGTCTCTGCAGGTTTCTTATTTCAGTAGCGAATTTTTGTAACGAAGCTGATATGTTAGCAACCAAAGATATCAGTTCTGCATATCTATCCCTACCGATAATCTGCCCAGTTGCTTCTTCTATCCCTAAACCGAGATCATCCATGACAAGTTCTTGTATCTCTTCAGCATGCTCTCCTAAGGCTGCACCAGTTCCGACAGCACCGCTCATCTTACCTACTGTGACTCTTTTTTCAGCCTGCTCTATCCTTTCGATATGTCTGTCGATTTCAGAGGTATAAGCTGCAAGCTTAAGACCAAAAGTCATAGGAACTGCGTGTTGGCCGTGAGTTCTACCAATCATAACGGTGTCTCTATGTTCCTTCGCTCTCTCTGCCAAGGTAGAACGTAAGTCTTTCAGATCTTCTTTTATTATCTGTATCGCTTCTTTCAACTGCAGGGCCATCCCTGTATCGATGATATCGTTGGAAGTCGCGCCTAGATGTATGTATTTTTCAGCACCACCACAGTATCTTCCCAGAACGCGTACGAGGGCCATTATGTCATGTTTTGTTTCCTCTTTCTCTACTCTCTCTACCTCTTCCCAGTCAACTTTATCTGTATTGGCATTTTCAGAAATAGTTTCAGCAGCTTCTTTCGGTATATTACCGACTTCTGCATGAGCCCTAGCTAGAGCAGCCTCAACCTCTAACAATTTCTGCGTTTTGTTCTCTTTACTGAGAACATTCTTCATCTCTTCTCTGCCGTATCTGTAATCTAGTGGACAAACTAACATTTTATTCCTCTATTCGATACCCATAGCTTCATTGGTACGATTTATACTTTTCATCTTGTCTTCTTCCATATCCATCATAGCTCTTATAGCATCAACATTTTCAGGAACAATATCGCTTTCCTGATGGATGGCTTGATAATAATACAGTGTTTTATCTTCCACCTTTACAGAATCGTTCCATACTGCTATTTCGTTCAAGTCTCCTCTGGTATTACTTCTGTCTTTAGCCCATTCCATTATTTTTGCGGTAGAATCCACTCCCTGGGATGCATTGAAGAATTTGATCCTCGGAGTCTTTTCCCATATTTCTAAAACTTCATCTGTATCTACATGTTCATCTAGGTTTACGATTATGCTGTGTAGATGCATGATGGTCGTCGGTACTTTTACCGCTGTTGTCTGGATGTTGATCTCTGGGACGACACTTTGCACGTCTGGACCGTGGTGAGAAGGTATGTTCAAGACAGGGTTGATCGAGTTTATAGGGCCTCGTTTTGTGTCCCATGGATCTGCGCCCCTTCTTATCATGACTGCTTTAACGCTTTCCATTCCTATATCCCTATGAAGTGGATATAGTGTTCTTAAGAGGCCGGTTGTGTTACAGGAAACCACTCTCAGATAATCTTTTCCTAAAGCCTCTTCGTAATTTGCCATTGCATTGAATGAAAAACCTGTCAGATCGTGTGATTCACCGCCCTGCCAAAGTGCCTTTACTCCTGCTTCTTCATATCTAGGCTTGTATCCTGCCTTTTTAGGTGTACCGTCAACTATTATTTCAGCTTCATCTAAAAGGTCATCCAATCTGCCTTCAATCGGTATGTCCTTTTTTTCAAATTCATCCAAGTATTTATCTGAAGCAGCGTAGAAGTTAAAACCTTTCTCAACTGCCATCTCCGCTTCATATGTAGGACTGCGTTTAGCCACACCTACTATCTCCATATCATCCTGGAGTTCGACAGCATCCGCCACTCTTTTTCCAACAGTTCCATATCCATTGATTCCAACTTTGATCGTCATATTTTCCCCATTTGGGGATATGTTAGACTAGATAAGAATATTACGGTTATCAAAAAAAGATTTGATGATAAAAAAGGAGTTGATAAGATAAAGAGTTTACTTGTACTCGTTTATTTTCTGTTTTAATGCTTCTTTTGGCTGTGCTCCAATCGGTTTATCTACTATCTCTCCATCCTTGAAGATAAGAACTGTTGGAATAGAAGTGATTCCATATTCGGAACTTACTTGTTTGTTTTCATCGACATTTAGTTTACCGAAAGCTACTTCTCCCTGCATATCTTCAGCTAACTCTTCTATTACAGGGTCCATCATCTTACATGGTCCGCACCATGCAGCCCAACAGTCAACAGCAAATAAATCGTATTTCTCTACCAAGTCATCTATATTATCATCCGTAACTTCTATGGGTTCATCTGGCCATTCTTCTGTCATATTTATACACCTTATAGTTTTGCAATATGTCTACATAAACAATAGGGCTGTTATAAAAAACTTTTCATCTACTCGATCTTGTATCTTAGAAGAGCTCCGACTCCACCTAAAGCCTCGAGTTTTTCGCCACCTTCATGGGTATTACTGATGACCACTACCTTACCCCCAAGTTGCTCTGTCTCCTCCATCAGATTTTCTCCCTCTTCTGTTCTTACCTTTGTATCTAAAATCAAAAGTTCATCTACAGCGCCTATCTTGACAGCTTTTTCTACTGATTCCATCCCGTAGGCATAGGCTCCATCTTTCTTTATCTCTTTCAAAAGGCTCTCAACTTTCTCGGTTTCGAAGGAAACCCTTTGACCTTCCAATGCACCTCTCTCTTCACCGGATTTTAAAACTTCATGGATGCCGGTCTTACCACCGATGCCAGTTGGTATAACTTCAGCGTGTTTTACATAGTCAGGATAATGGTTTTTACAGTACTCAAAGAAATCTTCTTTAGTAAAACCAGGTCCTAGGATTACAAGAGGTTCTTCTGGATCCATAATCATCTTCAATTTATCGATTATCATCTCAAAAAAGTCCTCTCTACTCATCTTTTCAGAGTCATACATCTTACCCCCCATGTTGGGTGCTAGATGAGCCATCTCCTTCAATCCGTACTGTCTCATTATAGCTATCACAGCATCATTTTCTTCAAGAGCAACAAAAGTGATTATCGGTTCTTCACTCCTCTCTACCGCTTCTTTTAATCTGTCCAATTCGTGTTTCTTCCACTCATCTTTGATTATTGTCAGCTCGTCTCCATCAGTCAAGTTCAGGGTGTGATATGAACCTAAATCCTGCGGACCTTCGATAATAACACCCAAGATCCGTAATCTGTCACTAAATTCATGGAACTCCATCTTCTCGACTTCAATATCAAGCCTCATCCTCTTTTTTTCTCCTCTCTCAGAACGTATCTTATCTCTCTGGGTCTCCTCCCTTCTGTAAGTTACCGCTGACACTACATCATCTGGGTTGATGATATTCTTAAGGTGCCAGAGGTCGTCCATATTGTCTATACGGACTTTTATCTTTCCTTCACGTGTGTCTTGATGGAGTATCTTCATCGTTGACCGGATAGAGCACGGGATTAATAATTTCTATGCTTCTAATAGGAAAAATCAGAGAAATTCCCAATCATCACCTTCTTGAACAGAATGATGGTTTATCTTCGATTTAGGCAGTTGTTTATTGTCTTTATAGATCTCTTCGTAATCCTCAAAATTTCCGTTATCGTTCTCTATATTTTTAATAGCCTGAGCATTTTCCTTTTTTCTGCTTTTAGTATTCTTATTTGAATTTGTACTACTGGAATTATTATTGTTTGATGAAGTTTTATTGTTTGTATTATGGAATTGTATTGATTTAAGATCTTGTAATCTTTTCTTTTTCTTCTGTTGCTGTGCTTTATTACTCCATGAGTTCGCTCTAGATTTTTGTGAGCTTTCTTTTTGGTTCGGAGTGGGCTGAAAGCTGCTGAGATTTATCTGTATTCCTGAACTACTTTCGTCAGAATTGAAGAATTCATGTTTATTTTCAAGGGAGATTATCCCACCAATGTATGAAAAGATGATGGTAAGAACATAACTATTTGGTTTAAACGGTAAACCACCTAATATATGCTCAAAAAATGATCCCCAGTATAATCTTAGAAATCTGACGTAAGGCTCTAGAAACGGTTTACTGACTGCGGTTGAAATCAATGATTGAGGGTAGCTCATAACATTGGTCAATGTGACAGGAAGTAATCCTTGAGTCAATGCATAATAAACTCCACCTACGATCCCGACTCCAACCAGGGAAGCTAACAGCCCTCTTTTTGGACCACCAGTTCTTCTTCCACCTACATAACCGGCTATCATAGGTCCGAATAAGGGCAGCCACCATAGAACTGCAGATAAAAATATGATATATTTCACTCCACTCCAGAAATTAAATGTTACTTTACCTATCTCTTTTAATTTCTGAGTTTTACTTTTCTTTTTTTTAGAAGGAACCTTTATTATCCCCTGTTCCAAAAGCTTTTGTGTAGTGGGGTCTAAATTTTTTTTAGATTTGCGTAGAGGCATCCTATCCCTTTGTACATCCATTAGTCCGACATATTGTCAGACATATAATAATAGTGCCCCTAAGCTATATAAGTATTATGGGTATTTATTTAAATTGTCATACAATAATAGTAAAAAAGGAAGAATAATTTTTTTATTCACAGGTATTCCAGTATATCTTTGACTTTTTTCTGGTGTTCCTTTCCTAGCTCTTGAGCCCTATCTTTGCTTTTAGCTTCTGTATAAACCCTATACTTTGGTTCTGTTCCAGAGGGTCTGATCAGTACCCAAGCATCTTCATAGTAGATCTTCAATCCATCGGTATCATCGTAGTTTTCATCACTGAATTCCTCAGTCAATCTCTCGAGAAGTTTTTCTTTCATATCATCGGGACACTCTACACCTCTTTTATCTAGCGAGTATTTAGGTAATTCCTCGACCAGCTTAGAAAGAGCTCCTTTCTTAGCGATCAGTTCTACTATCTTCGCTGCAGCCAATCCAGCATCTCTACAGTACTGGTGTTCTGCAAATATGAGACCGCCATTCTCTTCACCACCGAAGATTGCTTCTTTGTTTATCATCTCTCTTGCTACGATAGGCGATCCAACGGCAGTATACAGTAATTCTCCACCTGCTTCTTCTACAACATCTTTGACACTGCTTGATGAGCTTACAGGAGTGACAACGAGGCCTCCTTCATTATCCTCAACTATTGTCTTGGCCATCAATGTTAAAGTTTTATCTCCATGTAAATAATTACCATACTCATCGATAAATATAGCCCTATCTGCATCCCCATCATTGGCGATACCAAGATCGGCATCAGTCTCCTGGACCATCTTGATAAGATCTCTAAGGTTCTTTTCAGTCGGTTCACTTTCGTGACCTGGGAACGTGCCGTCAGGTTGAGCATTTAAAGTGACTACTTGACATCCTAATTCTCTCAATAAATAAGGTGTAGAATAACATCCCGCCCCGTTAGCGCAGTCAACCACGACTTTCAGTTCTGCTTCTTCTATAGTTTCTTTATTTACTTTATCTATAACTGCTTTGGAATAGAGTTGTAAAGGATCGTCTGACGTTTTATTTCCTACTTCACTCCAATCTGCGAGTTCAAATGATTCTGAGAAGTATATCTCTTCGATATCTTCCTCTTTATGCCTTATCAACTCAGTCCCATCTTCATCAATACATTTTATTCCATTGAACTCAGGGGGATTATGAGAAGCGGTGATAGCAACACCAAAATCAGCATTCTCTCTGGTATAATACTGGATCGCCGGTGTCGGGGCTTCACCCAAGTCAATTACATCACAGCCTGCAGCCATAAGAGAAGAAGCTACAGCGTCTTTCAACATCGAATTAGATAACCTGGTATCCGAACCGATGGCTACCTCAGCATCATCCAACCAAGTACCGATGGCTTTCCCCAACCTGGAAGCAAGGTCTACATTCATATCTTCGTTGACTATACCTCGTACTCCGTTAGTACCGAATAATTTAGGCATCACTCGACCCCCTCTGGCTTGAGCTTAGTTTCGACGTGCTCCATACCTTCTTCGATGATCAGATTATCTGAGATCACTGCATTTTCTATGACTACATCCTTATCTACGATGACATCATATCCTATGATACTGTCTTTGATGACACTTCCTTCATCGATCTCGACTCCATCGAATATGATTGAATTAGAGATCTCACAGTCTTCTTCTATCGTACAATCCCTACCTATGGCCACATAATCTCCTAGTTCACAGTCAACTACACTTCTATCACCGACTAACTGCTTTATACCTCTATCGTCCATCAGTGCTTTCTGTGCTTCAAAAAAGCTGGAGGGTCTACCGCAATCTATCCAATAACCATCGAACTCGAAACCATATAATCCATCATCGATTAATTGAGGAAATATCTCCCTCTCCATCGACACTTTCTTGTTCGGGGGTATCAGGTCTAGGACTTCAGGTTCTAAGATATAGTGTCCTGCATTGATCATGTTTGAAAATGCCTCCATCGGGTCCGGTTTCTCTTGGAATCTTAATATCCTATCATCTTCATCTAGTTCAAATATACCGAACTCTTCTGGATTTTCGACTTCCCACGCTGATATGGCTCCTACTCCATCTTTCTTTCTAAAGAAGTCGGCATAATCTTTTAAATCTAAACTTGAAATAACATCCGAATTGATAACGAAAAATGTATCATCAAGATACTCTTCCACATTTTTCACTGCCCCTCCAGTCCCTCTTGGTTCAGGCTCATCAACTATGTGTATTTTCTTATCTAGATCTGCATCTTTGAAGTATTCTCTCAGCATATCGATTTTATAATTTGCTGCGAGAACTACCTCGTCTACTTCATCTGGTAAAGAGTCTACTATGTGCTGTATCAACGGTTTATTCACAAGTGGTAATAACGGTTTAGGCGTTGTGTAAGTCAGTGGTCTCATCCTAGTTCCAAATCCACCTGATAATATAACTGCTTTCATGGGTGGAAAAAATGTAGAAAGATTAATAAAGATTACGGAAAGGTTTTTATTCTAAACTCTTCAAACTTATTGCAACGTCGAGGGCTTTTGCACCATCATCCAGTGATGCTACTGGATTCAGGTCTATATCGTTTATCTCCTCAACATTATAAAGCAATGCACCGACTCTTGATATCATTTCAGCTAGGGCATCTAGGTCTCTTCTTTCCTGTCCTCTAGCTCCTGTTAAAAGTCTGTAAGAATCGATATCACGCATCATCCTATGAGCTTCGTCCGTAGATATCGGTGCCACTCTGAATTCAACATCTTCGAATATCTCGACATATATCCCACCTAGACCGAACATCACTACTGGGCCAAAGGATGGATCCGTCATACCGCCTATAACGACTTCTTCTCCACCCTCCACCATCTCAGCAACCGAGATGCCTTGGATCCTTGCATCAGGCTTTCTCTTTTTAACGTGAGACATGATTGATTCGTATGCTTCCTCGACCTCTTTTGAATTCTGAAGGTCGACAGCTATTCCCCCAACATCCATCTTATGGACTATATCTTCAGAAACGATCTTGAGCACAACAGGAAATCCTATCCTTTCGGTAGCATCTACACAATCTTCGATCGAATTTACGATCTCACCTTCCGCCATCTGGATACCTGCATGATCTAAAACTTTTCTAGCCTCACCTTCAAGAAGATTGACTCTTCCTTCATTTCTTGCTTTTTTTATGATCTCTTTTATCGGTTCAAAATCTATATTCCAGTTATTTACTTCACTTTTTTCATAATCAACTGATTCTGCCTTCATCTTTTACTACCTCATTTGAATCTCATCTTAAGTATGTATTCCCCACCTTCTCTTTGTTTTTCGATATCATAACCCATCTTTTCAAAAACACGAAGCATCTTTCTGTTGTCAGCGAGTACTTCTGCGGTAAAGCCATAAAGCCCTCGTTGTTTTGCGATCATAGTTAAATATTCAAGTAAAACAGTTCCTATGCCTTGGTCTTGATACTCATCTCTGATCATGACCGAGACTTCCGCTATGTTCTGGCCTTCTTTAACCTGATAGTCTCCCACACCTACCATCCTATGTGGGCCTTCTATCTCAGTATCTATAACGACTATTGCCATCTCTTTCTTATAATTGATCTGGACAAACTCCTGCCTCCTTTCATGAGGCATATCTTTTCTAGCACTCATGAAACGTTTGTATCTGCTTTCATCAGATAATGAATAAAACAGATCTTTAAGAAGTTCTTCATCGGTAGGTTTCATAGGCCTAAATAAGTACTCTTTTCCTTTTATGTCCTTATAATCTTCATATTCGTCAGGATACCTACCACCTTCACCTATGACTAACATCTGGTCTTGGAACACGAGATTGTGCTCTTTAGCTTCTTTCAATAGATCATCTCTGAATTTTGGATGAGCTATATTGATCAGTTCCATAGCCCTTTCTCTAATATTCTTTCCTTTTAGGTAAGCTATACCGTACTCGGTAACGACATACTCAACATCCCCCCGGGTGGTTACTACACCTGCTCCTTCATTCAGGTGGGTGACTATCCTAGACACTTCTCCGTTTTGAGCTGTAGAAGACAATGCTATTATCGATTTTCCATCATCCGCATAACCTGCCCCTCTCATGAAGTCAGCATGACCACCGATACCGCTGTAGAAACTGTATCCTAAAGAATCTGCACAAACCTGTCCTGTAAGATCTACCTGTAATGCTGTATTTATAGCGGTCATCTTGTGATTTTTCGCAATAGTTAAAGGATCATTCACATAATCTGTTGGGTGAAGTTCTATTCCAGGATTGTTATCTACAAAATCATACAGGTCCTTTGTCCCCATCAAAAATGTACCTATGCTTTTACCCGGGTGAAGGGTTTTCTTTTTGTTAGTTACTATACCCTCTTTAATCAAGTTTGCCAGATCTTCTGATAACATTTCTGTATGGATTCCCAGGTCTTCTTTTTCATCCAGATGAGATAGAATCGCGTTAGGAATGATACCATATCCAACCTGAAGTGTAGCTCCATCCTCGATCAAAGTACTCACATATCCTGCTATTTCCTTAGCAGTCTCAGTAGCAACTATCGGGTCGAATTCTAGTAATTCCTCTTCATGATGAATTAAATAATCGATATCATCAACATGGATAAAACTGTCACCATGGACTCGTGGAACTTTAGGGTTGACCTGAGCGATGATCATCTTACAATTTTCCACAGCTGCTTTTACGATATCTACTGCAACTCCCAGACTGACATAACCATGTTCATCTGGAAGAGAAACCTGGATCAAACATACATCTAAAGGGACTCTTCCGTTTTTGAATAACCCAGGTATGTCACGCATGAAGATGGGAGTGTAGTCTGCTCTACCGGTTGCTACTGCATCTCTGGTGTTATCATCAACGAAGAATGCATTATGTCTAAATCTATCTTCAAACTTTTCTTCGGTATAGGGTGCTACACCAAGAGTTTGTATGTGAAAAATTTCAGTGTCGTAGAATTGTGAAGCTAAATCTACCAATTCATTTACCAAATATTGTGGTTCAGATGCACCTGATCCAACGAATATTCGGCTCCCTCTCCCAATATTTTGGAGAGCTTTTTTAGCTTCAACATATTCTACTTCATATGGCATTTACGATTCATCCCCAAATTAATAAGAAGGGAGTTTTTACTTATTTTTTTCTACTGTTATAGTTTTATGTCAAGTTTTGGTGAGATCTCCTCTTCTATCTTTTCTATCTTGAAATCATCTTCGATGGTCGTTATCCTATCCATCCTCTCGATCCTCTGTGCCGCTTCAAACGTGTCTATTGGAACTGAGATCAATGGTATTCCAGCTCTGTCTGCTCTGGTGATTATATTACTAGGTGGTATTATATCATTTGTTAAAACGATTCCTGATGTTCCTTCTTCCAAGGCTGCAAGTACAACATCTGTCCTGTCTCCACCAGTCACTATAAGTTTCTTTTTCTCTTGGAACGCTGGGTTCCTTACCATCTCATCTGCACTCAGGGCACCGACATAGATGTTTTCGACTATGTTTTCTAATCCCTCTTCACCGGCTATCACTTTACCGAACAACATATCGTTGATGAAACTAACCCTGGTTAAATTCAGGCTCTTTATCTCTGGGATTATTCCCAAAACATCTATACCTAGTGATTCGATCTCTTGAGCTGCGAAGTTCTCTATATCTTCTACAGATTCGACCTTATTCAAAACAGCACCTTTAACTGGTATATCTAAGGCTTCAAAGTACTTAGCGAATGTGGTGATATCATCGATAATATTAGTATCTGTACCGGAAGCGACTATTACGACTTCGCCACCAGTCATTTTATGTAATGATACTGGGTCAAGGTTTATCGAGGAACCGAATCCCCAATGTTCACCACTTTCTATTATGACTCCGTCTTTACCTTCAGATAAGGATTCGATCCTTTCTGTAATCTTATCCTTTATTGTCTCTGAATCGTAGGCATACTTTATCTTAGAATGATCGAAGCCAATACAGAATTTTTCATAATCAG
>CAYSTL010000007.1:16098-26305 GCA_964433785.1 uncultured Thermoplasmata archaeon | reverse complement strand
CAAATAGGTCAGATGGACTCAAAGACCTAGATTGCATCTGTGTACATTAATTAAACAACCCTTATGAAATCATTCTAAAAAATAACTTTGCCATAATATTTACATCTCATATTATAATAGGCACAGTTTAATAATACAAAAAACTTATATACCTATCTCTATCATTTGTGTGGAGAGGTAGAACTAATGAAATGGAAAAAATTAGTTAGCCTGCTAATAGTATCTGTTTTTATAGTCAGTGCATTAGCAGCAGTTAACACCCCTGCGAAAGCGCAGGAAGGTCAATACGTGGATTCAATAACCATAGAGGTTAGAACGAATCAACAGACAGCACTCGGTGAAGTAGCAACTAGAGATCTAGACGTGTTCCTTCAGACTGTTTCTGGAGATGTCTATAACAGTATAAGTGACAGCTGGAAGGAACAAATGAATACATGGACTAGTGTTGGTGGATATAACTCACAGTATTATAACCCAGCACATACCGAATCGCCATACGAATGTGAAGTTGAAGGTCAGCTACAGTTCAATCCATTCGCGATAAAGAAAGTAAGAATGGCTCAGAACTTCTTAATTAGCAGACAGGAGATCGTAAACGAACTTTACGGTGGTTATGCAGAACCAAGATACCTTTGGATGGGAATTACCTCCCCAGGTTATACGGAATACTTCGAACAGATTAAGGAAGAATATGGATTTACAGCTCAGGGAGATTATGATAAAGGTAAACAGATGGTCCAAGAAGGTATGGAAGAAGCCATGAACGATCCAGAATTGAAAGGATCACTCCGTAAAGGAGACGACGGCTTCTGGGAATATCAATCACCAGGAGGCTCATGGAGTGACATAGAGATAACAGGTATCTCTAGAACAGAAGATCAAAGGGAGGAGATCGGTGAAATGCAAGCAGACATTTTGAGAGATTGTGGTTTCAAAGTTGACAACAGGAAGATGGATAGAAATGCATACGGTGCGATCGTATGGTCTTCTGATCCAGCAAGCCTACAATGGCAATTTTACACAGGTGGATGGTTGGCATCCGCAGCTCAATACTACCAAGAAGTGATCCCAGCTCAGATGGGTTCCGGATGGTATGGTTACATGCCAGGTGGTTTCGTATCTGATGCTGATTACAGATATGGATATTGGTCTAACGGAAATGATTGGAACAACCCACCAGAAAATCCAGAAGAACACGAGTTCTATGGTAACCTAACGATGGCAAGATTGTCCTCTAGACTTTATCAGGGACAAGTTAACAGTCTTGACCAATATTGGAACTGGATGCAGGAATGTACAGAGATAATGACCGGTGAAGCCGTAAGATCATTCATAGTATCAACTTACGATTTCTTCGCATATGATAAAGATACCATAGTTTCAGCAGCAACAGACGTGCTAACAGGTTGGTCTGATGTTTTCACACCAAGAACATTGAGAACAACAGACGGTACTTTGACCGCAGCACAATATTCAGCTCAAGGTTCATTGTATATGGACAACTGGAATGAATTAGGTGGATCATCTGACGTTTATGGTCTGCAGCAAAAGAGGATGTTGTTCGATGCTGGTTACAACTTGAACCCAAGTAACGGTAGACCGATGCCTATGAGAATGGACTGGAAAGATTCCGAAGGCGAAGCGATGATCGAAAAAGATTATCAATGGTCCGAAGGAGAACTCAAAAAGAATATCGAAGTACCAAATGATGCTGTAGTTTACAACTCATCCGCCAACCAATGGGAAGAAATTGGAGAAGGTAAGAAATCAGCTGTAAAAGTTACCTACGACTTAGTCCTCGGTAAATGGCACACAGGAGCAGACTTGACCATGGCAGATGTCATGGGATGGCACGCTTGGTCCTGGGATATGTCATTCGATGATGGGGAAGGTGACAAGTACTTCCACTCCGGATTCGGAGGTCAGATGAGGCCTTACCTGAACTCTATAATCGGTGAAGTTTGGAATGAAGAAGAAGGCACCTACACTGTATATGGTGACTACACTTTACCAGTCGATTCAAAGATCGGCGGATACTTCACAACATGGCCACAATTACAATATATGCAATACCAGGCAGTACAGATGATGATCAATCACGGAGAATATGCTCCTAGCGGAATAGGACAGTACAGCTGGGACAATACAGCAGATCACTGGGTCCACTGGTTGTCTGAAAGCCAAATGGGAGATGTAAAGACAACATTACAGAACATGATGGATGATAACTATGTACCATGGTTCGTGTCCGAAGAAGCTAACGCCCCGATCGAAGTCACTTCATCTGAATTGAATTCTAAGATGCAGGCGTTGGTAGACTTCTACAATGAACATAAGCATCTATATGCTTCACAAGGACCATTCTTGATGGACACCGTGAATGCAGATAACATGTACGTAGACATGGTCAGATTCACAGAAGAAGATGGTTATCCATGGGCAGAGGATCACTGGGAAGATAAATTAAGAATCGCTGAATTATCTGTCTCAGGTAGCAATGTGCCAAGCCTAGTAGAGGCACCAAATACATTGGAAGTTTCATTCGATGTACAGGTTGATGAGGACTTCCCAAATGATGTTACCAGAGATGTAACCGGTGATGATGATGCCACAGCAACGATACAATTATTGAACGAAGTTGATGAAGTAGTGGCTGAGAAGACCCCAACATTGATAGCTAGTACATTTGAGACCAGTTTCGAAACAAGTGGATTAACACCAGGTTCATACACTGTTAGATTCACTGGATCTATACCAGTTCAGACTGGAACAACTGAAGCACAAGCGTCTGTAGTTGTACAAGCAGAACCAGAAGATATAACTGTCTCTGATTTCAACGTACCATCAACAGCAGCACCAGGTGAGGAAATAAGTATAACAGCAACAGTAGAAAACACAGGTGGAAGCGACACAACGATAGACGTAAGAGCTGGTGGTGAATTGGTAAATTCATACGTAGTCGGAGCAGGTGAAACCGTAAATGTAGATGAAACACACACATTTACCGAACCAGGTACTTACCAAATAACAGTCGCTGGAGAAACCAAGTCAGTACAAGTTGTTTCAACAAACTTGGTTGTAAACAATCTAGATGTACCTGATAACGCTATCGTTGGAGATACAGTAACCATATCTGTGTCAGTTGAAAACACAGGTAACGCTGAATTAACAGAGAGTATCTACGTAGATGGTCAAGCTGTAGAAGACTTCACATTAGCTGCAGGAGAATCCAAGGATCTATCTATTGAATACAAATTTGAAGATACTGGAGACCACGATGTATCAGTAGGAACAGACTCACAGACGATCACAGTACAAGAAGCGATCGTAATAGAGAACCCATCTGTAGGTAAAGATGAAGTCAAGAAAGGTAATAAGGTAGAGATCTCAGCAACGATCACAAACAATGACGATGTAGCTCACGACGTAAAAGTTACAGTAGATGGAGACACAGTCCACACATTCAATGTTGAAGCTGGAGCAAGCCAACAGTTCACATATGAACACACCTTCGATGAGAAGGGAACATTCGATGTAGAAGTTGGTGGTCAGTCCGCAGGATCAGTCGAAGTCAAATCTGACGGAGACGGTGGCGGCACACCAGGATTTACAATGGTACTACTAGGAATAAGCGCTGTTGCAGCCGTAGCATTATACTACAGGAGAAGAAAGTAAATAACTCCTAAAACAAACCCCTTTACATTTTTATTTTTCTTGTATCGAATCTTTTTGATAAGACTATTAAATATATATCAGAATCTTTAATTCTAAGGGCTATTTTTACATCCCTGGATGCATCCTCATGCATTCGTGAAGTTACCAAAAGATTTATAATGAATAACCAGTTGTAATCAATTGATAATTATGGCAGCATCTTGGAAATATTTTGGTGTTAGAACGTTGAACGCCCTTGTCGTTATTGTAATTGTCGTTTTTATACTATCTGCCCTTTTCAGTACATTAGCTGAAAAGCAGTTAGAGACACATATTAAAGAACAATTAAGGGCTGAAATGCAAAACCTAGATCCAGGAGTTAACCAGACAGCGTACCGTGAACAGAGAGAAGAAACATTACGTGATCAGTACAATCTAGACAAACCGACATATATCCGGATTTTCTATAGTGCTGCGGACACGCTTATGCTTGATTTTGGGACTTCGAACTCGATACAAGCTCCGGGCGGAGGTTCGGAAGTATCAGCTATAATAATGTCAAGGTTACCAAGGACTGTTCTACTTTTCACATCTGCTGCAGTAATTTATATTATATTAGGACTCATTGTAGGTCTGAAGGCTGCCCAAGTAGCTGGCTCAAAATTAGATAGATTCTTATCAATTTTCGGTATGGCCGCATCATCGATCCCTATGTGGTGGCTCGGGATGCTGGTGATACAACTATTTGGTTTCCAATTGGGGTGGTTCCCACCATCGGCCTTCCCGTTCCCGATCAGATCTGAAGTAGGTTGGGACGGTTATGTCGTAGGTGTGCTCAAACGTATGGCTATGCCTTTATTCACCATCGTATTCGTTTACTTTGGTGCTAGGGCCTGGGCTACGAGAAATATAGTTACAGGAGTACTCCAAGATGATTATATAATGGCTGCCAGAGCCAAGGGAGTACCTGAAAGAAAAGTAATCTATGGCCATACTTTGAAGAGTGCAGCTCCACCTATAGTAACAAGTGCTATACTCGCGTTCTTACTATCGATAGGTGGTGCGATGATCACAGAGATTATATTTGGATGGCCAGGAATGGGAAGATTGATGTATACGGCCATTCAGAGAAATGACGTCCCAGTTCTTATGGGTGTAGCTTTCATAACTGTGTTCTTGTATGTTGTAGGTTATCTGATTGCAGACTTGATCTACGGCTTATTAGATCCAAGAGTAGAAGTAGGCGCAGAGAGGAACGTATAAACGAGGTGATCAGAAAATGGCAATTCATTGGGATGATTTATGGGAAAGATTCAAGGAAGTAATGGCCGAGTTTAGAGGTCAAACGATAGGTATGGTGGGCCTAAGCATCATCATTATAATGTTGCTGTTAGGTATATTCGCACCTGTAATAGCTCCTAGCACTAATGGAGAATGGTCAAATACTGATAGATGGCAAGATAATCCAAGGTATGCTGCTCCCGTCTGGATCGATTATATTTTGCCGGGAAGCAGAGCCCGCCATAAAATTGATCATGATTTCGATTTAGCAAGCAACAGAACGATTGGTACATCCATATACATTAATGAGTATGTGATGAACTATAGTAATGATTATGATTACCCGCCGCAAGATATATATGTTGATCTACAAGGTAAGCTATTCGACCCTTCAAAGGATACTAGACAATCTTTCATGATCGGTATTGAAAGACCAGATAATCGTACATTAACTAGGTTGATCGATGACAAAGTCAGTAATGGGACTCAGACTAGTTTCGCTAGGAGATATTATCTAGCTAGGAACATCGATGTACGTGATAAAGTATATAATTGGGCTAGACCCTATGCAGAAGGCAAAGAAGGTGTAGTCGTCAATAGCTTAAGAGTTTCACCATCAACGATCACACCGGGAAACGGAGTCAGTATAATTGGAAAGCTTACAAATCTAGCTACTGAGAAAGGGTCAGTTGATTTAACAATAGACGGAGAGAAAGTGGCAGAATTTTCGGTAGAAGGAGGTAGTTCTAAAACTTTGAGTCCTGGCGCTCAGTATCCATCTCTTTATCAAACATTTGAAACTGAAGGTACACATACTATCAAACTAGGCGATCGTGAATGGACTGTTTCAGTTGTACCACAGGATGAACTTGTTACCGACATAAAAGTAACTAACTTGAAAAAACAGCATTTTGCAAATGTAGGAGATAAGGTTACTATTAAATTCGATGCAAACAACACAAGTGATAAGGAGATAACAGATAGTGTATATGTTAGCGGTAAAGCAGTGAAGAACTTCACAGTTCCAGCAAATGAAAAGATAGAAAATATTACAGCTACGATCAATGTGAATCAAAAAGGTACACTCCCTGTTAGAGTCGGTGATCAAAATGCAAATATCTTCGTATACCTTTCAGGGTTGCCAACACCTCAGGATATCGATCCTGTAACAGTCCTATTTTCAAAGGCAAACGAAAATATACTGAGTAATGATCCAGATCCATTGAAAGGTGATTATCAGGTACAGATCACGATAGTCGGAGACAAGATGGAACTCAAAAAGGAGGCTAGATTGGTATTTGCGGGTCAAGTATACGGCCTGATGGGAACTGATAACATGGGACACAATATAGCCCTTGGATGGGTATGGGGTGCAAGATACGCACTAATCATCGGTGCTAGTATTGCCCTGCTCACAGTCGTTATCGGTACTGTATACGGTATGACAAGTGCTTACTTCGGTGGCTGGGTCGACGAGGTCATGCAGAGAGGCAACGAGATCGTATTAGGGATTAACTCTTTCATCGTTACTATATTGATCATGTATCTATGGAAGAAATCTATATGGGTCTTTGTAGCCGTGTATGGAGGTCTGTCCTGGCGTGGGATCGCTAAAATCATAAGATCAAGAGGACTTCAAATTCGTCAAGATACTTATATCGAAGCCGCAGAATCACTTGGTTCCAGCGGTGGAAGAATAATTAGAAAACACATGATACCTCAGATATTGCCATATTCTGTAGCTGAGGCAGCATTGATGGTCCCATTGTTTGTGATGACTGAAGCCGGCCTTAGTGTGTTAGGTCTAGGGGATCCTTCGATAGTTACCTGGGGTAGATTACTATCAGAAGCCAGAGAATTCGCCCTAGCAGGCGGCTACTGGTGGTGGGTATTACTTCCAGGACTAGGATTAGTATTATTGGGATTCGCTTTCATCGCTTCAGGTATGGCGATAGAAAAAGTGGTCAATCCAAAGATGAGGCAAAGGTGATAAAATGAGTGATGAAACTATATTAACTGTCGATGACCTGACAACTCATTATCTGACCAGTGAAGGAGAAGTACAAGCTCTAGATGACGCATCTTTCCAACTTAAGAAAGGTGAATCAATAGGGATAGCTGGAGAAAGTGGCTGTGGTAAAAGTACCTTGGCCTTTTCTTTAATCAATTTGGTACAACCCCCTGGACAGATAATGGATGGTAAGATAGATATTGACGGTATAGATGTAACTACACTATCAGAATCAGAAACAAGAAAGAAAGTAAGATGGAATAAGATTTCGATGGTATTCCAGGGTGCTATGGAGATTCTGACCCCTGTTTATACTGTTGGACAACAGATGGAAGAGCCATTGAAATATCATAAAGATATCACAGGTGAAAAGGCTAAAAAGATATGTGAAAGATATCTTGATCTTGTCGACTTAGATTCGGAGATATATGACAGGTACCCTCACGAGTTGAGTGGTGGACAGAAACAGAGAGTAGTGATCGCAACAGCATTACTATTGGAACCTAACGTAGTGATCTTAGACGAACCAACAACAGCGCTTGACGTTGTTGTGGAAGCTAGGATAATGAACGACCTGAAGAGGTTAAGAAAAGAACTAGAGATCTCTATGATATTCATCACACACGACATGAGTATTCTCGCAGAGGTATCTGATCAATTAGCTATAATGTACGCAGGATGGATAGTTGAGGTCGGTCCAGCTATAGAGATATATAATAATCCTAAACATCCATACACTCAGAAATTATTAGCTGCAATACCAAGGATACATGAAGATATAGACAGATTAGAATACATACCAGGTGTTCCACCTAATCTAGTAGATCCACCATCTGGGTGTAGATTCCATCCACGATGTCCAAAGGCGATGGAAAAATGTAAGAAGAAGGAGCCAGAGGAGTATGAAGTCGATGGAGTAAAAGTTAAATGTTTATTATATGAGGAGGACTAAAATATGCCAGAGCCAATTTTCAAAGCAAGAAATTTAACTAAGTATTTCGAAGTAAGCCAATCAATGATCAAAAAGATAAGAGGCGAAGATAAGTTATATGTTAGAGCTGTCGATGATATCGATTTCGATATCTATTGGAAGAAAAACTTTGCTCTAGTCGGTGAATCTGGCTGTGGTAAAACAACTGTTGGTAAATTGATAATGAGGCTACTAAACCCAACAGATGGCCATATGATAATGAAAGATACAGATATAGCTGAACTTGATGATCCAAGTAAGTTGAAAGCGTACCGTAGAACGACTCAGATGATATATCAGGACCCATTCTCATCACTTGATCCAAGATACAAGGTATTCAACATTCTAGAGGAACCATTATTGATACATGATATAGGGGATACGAGGGAAGAAAGGCAGGATCTGATCGAAGAGGCTCTAGAGGAAGTAAGGTTAACTCCTCCTAGTGAGTTTTTGAACAGGTATCCGCACATGCTTTCAGGTGGTCAGAAACAGAGAGTTGCTATCGCTAGAGCGATGATATTGAACCCAGAGTTTATCGTAGCTGACGAGCCCGTTTCTATGCTCGATGTATCTGTAAGAGCTGAACTGCTCAACCTGATGAAAGATCTGATAGATGAAGAGGATGTAACATATCTTTACATAACCCACGATATATCTACCACAAGATTCTTCTCGGATTACATAGGAGTAATGTACTTAGGAGATCTAGTAGAACAGGGTAAAGTAGAGAATGTACTGGATAATCCAATGCATCCTTACACACAAGCACTATTGACTGCAGTCCCAGAACCAGAACCTGAAAGAGTAGACAGGATCAAAGACATACCGATAATGGGCGAAGTTCCATCTGGTACAAATATTCCATCAGGATGTAGGTTCCATACACGTTGTCCTCACGCTAAGAAGATATGTAAGGAGAAGAAACCACCAGTGAAAGAACCAGGTGAGGAAGGTCACAAAGTCAAGTGTCACTTCGCAGGCGAAATCGATTTCGAACTAAGAGTAGAAGTGTAAAACCCTACCAAAATTTTTCCCTTTTTTTTGCATAAAGGTTAAAAGTAGGTTTCAATTCTATTAGAGATTATATGAGTGATAAAGACGGTAAACCAGGAGTTTTGAAGAGAATAGCTTCGAATAGAGATATAAAACTAGGATTGCTCTTCCTATTTTTAGCTCTAATCTTTGCGTTTGCATCTATCACTCAAGAGATCCAAACTTATACCGATAAAGAAGAGATAAGATATCCTGGAAAAGAGAACTGGTATCCTCTGGATAGAAAGTATGAGGAAAGGACCGCTGAATTGTACATGGAATTCAATGCTACAGATGATGTGAATAAGAGTGCCACGATCTATTTTGGTGAATCTGAGAATGCGAATCAACCGAAATTAAGATTTAGTGAGTCACTGAGACCTAACGAAAGTAAGACCTTGAATTTAAAAGAAGATCATAATTTTGTAAATAGTATGTGGGTCAATTTTCCTGGAAATTCCTCTTCTGATGCAGGTACAGTCGATATCAAGTTAAAAATTACGTATTTAACTCAACCTTACAGTTTGTTAACCTTTCCTGCCATGGGATTCACACTGGCAGGTGTCGTCTTTTCTTTAAAAGGTAAGAGTGTCATTCTTGCAGGGATTGGAAAAGATAAGAAAGAAGAAAAGATGATGAAAGAGATGAAAGATGAGGATGAAGATGAGATGTCCCGTTTGGAAAGGTCTAGGAAGGAACAGGGCCTTCAGAACCGACCTGAATCATCTCGAAAGGATATAAAATTCATGGGTGTGGATTATAAAGGCAAAGAGGAAGAGGAGGATGAGAAAAAATGAAGATATACTTTAGCCATCCTACATTTACTTTCAGCACCAAGACTGAGAAGGAATGTATCGCCATAATCGAGGAGTATTTAGAGGCAGACGAAGTGATCAATCCTGCAAATTTCGGTCTTAGGCACGATGTTAGAAAAAATATACTTGAAGCCGATGCAGTGGTCGGTATGGCTGTGTCAGAAAAGTTCACATTCTTGGTATGGAATGAGATGAATGTGGGCAAAAAAGACGGAGAGAAGATGTACACCATGATGGTAGAGAGCCAGAGAGATATAGGCCCACTGGTAGAAGGAGTTCCAGAGAATATAGAGAAATTATCTAAAAATGAATCTAAGGCATTCAATCATAAGATGATGAAGGGAACACAGACAAGTATGTTCCCAAGTTTATCTATATTTAAAGGGACAAAGAGGTTTTGAGTTATCAGCCCTTGACTACGCCCAAAGGTTTCATCTTAGC
>CAYSTL010000007.1:9288-15998 GCA_964433785.1 uncultured Thermoplasmata archaeon | reverse complement strand
ACAAAGAGGTTTTGAGTTATCAGCCCTTGACTACGCCCAAAGGTTTCATCTTAGCAACTATGTGTGAAAGACCTGCGTTATGTGTAACCTGTACAACGTTGTTTACATCCTTGTAGGCACCAGGACTCTCTTCTAATAGAACTTTATCGCTCGCTGCCTTCACGTATATACCCTGATCAGATAACTGTTTCTTTATCTTGTTAGCACTGAATTTCTTCCTCGCACCTGTCCTAGACATGACTCTTCCTGCTCCATGGCACGTCGATCCCCAACTCCTTTTCATGGCGTGTTCTGTACCGAGCATCAGATAGCTTGCAGTACCCATATCGCCTGGGATTATAACTGGTTGACCAACATCCCTATATTTCTTAGGCACTTCTTTCCTTCCTGGAGCAAATGCTCTGGTGGCACCTTTTCTGTGTACGATCACGTCCTGCTCTTTACCATTTACCTCATGTCTTTCATTCTTGGCGATGTTATGGCAGACGTCGTAGATCAGGTCCATCCCCATATCCTCTGCACTTTCATTGAACACTTTTTCAAAGCTCTCTCTGACCCAATGCATTATAAGCTGCCTGTTGGTCCATGCGTAGTTCGCTCCACAGCTCATGGCAGAGAAGTAATCCTGCCCTTCTGGAGAATCCCATGGAGCACAGGCTAGTTGTTTGTCAGGTAAGTTGATATTGTATTTCCTGATAGCCTTCTCCATCTTATCTATGTAATCTGAAGCGATCTGATGGCCACATCCTCTAGAACCAGTGTGTATCATGACAGTGATCATACCTTCCTCGATATCTAAGGCATCGGCCGCCTCTTCATCGAATATTTCATCTACCTGCTGGATCTCTAAGAAGTGATTTCCTCCACCAAGTGTTCCTAACTGTGGAGCACCTCTGTCTTTCGCTTTCTTACTGACCTTATCTGAATTCGCAGATTCCATCCTACCGTTATCTTCGATCCTTTTCAGGTCTTCTTCCCATCCATAGCCGTTCTCTACGGCCCATTCTACACCGTAGTCCAGCACTTCTTCGAGTTCACCCTTCTTCAATCTAACTTTACTTTTCCTACCTACACCGGCAGGTACATTATCGAACATCTTATGTACAAGATCTTTAACATTATCTTTGACTCTATCAGGTTCTAGATCGGTCCTGACCAATCTGACACCACAGTTGATATCATATCCTACACCCCCGGGTGATATCACACCTTCTTCAGGATCTAAGGCTGCTACTCCCCCTATAGGGAAACCGTATCCCCAGTGTATATCGGGCATGGCCTGAGATGCATCTATTATGCCAGGTAAACTGGCAACGTTAGCTACCTGTTCAGGAGCGTTATCCTGTCTGATAGATCTGATAAGTTCATCGTCAGCATATATCCTCCCATTTACTCTCATCTCTCTCTTGTAACTTTTTGGAATTTCGTATATATACTTAGAAACTTTTTTTAACGGTCCGTCCCAACTCCTACTCATAATTATCACGTTACTTATCACTACAACAGATGCATATTGTATATTTTATGGTTGAATCACTCTACTCGATAACAGATATGATCTTTTCAGCCGTATCAGGTCCTATACCTTTGACCTGCTGCAGTTCTTCCTCATCAGCAGTAAAAACAGCCCTTACGCTTCCGAAATGATCCAATAGCCTCTCTGCCAGTTTTCCAGATATAGATGGAAGTCCTTCCAGGATGAATTTCTTCGTATCGTAGGTGGACATGCTCCTCTTATCCTTCCTAACTGAAGTGCTTCTATCTTTATTTTTCTTCCTCTTGACCATGCTGTATAATAATGAAGCGGTCTCGCTACCGTCCTTGGTAGATATTATAGGCAGGTTGAAGTCACATGCTAATGAAGAAAGAGCGCCGTATATCGCCTGATCGCTGATGTTTCTTTTCTCATAGAGCCCCTCACCCTCTAAGATAATTATCGGGCTTTGGTAGCTGCCTTTCAAGGATCTCGCCTGTGAGAACAATCTCCCATCGGTCAGGGATTCTAGGAAATCATCGATAGATTTTCTCTCTACTGCTGTATCTTCAGATATTATATAATCACCGATAGATAGTTGTGATGTGTTGATCTTTACTTTCTTTTTAGCCAGATCTCTCACGACGGCACTGTTCTGCTCCCTGGTATCCACAGTGATCTCTAATTTGTCCTCTTCCTCTTTTTCCTGCTCTGAGAAATCCGATAGCGATCGTTGGTTCTTGTCCTTCTTCTTTTTAGCCTTCTCATTCTCTTTTTTCAGCTGTTTCTTACTCTTTTTCTTGACAACATCATATCCTTTCTTATCCACATCCATGGGATCACCCACACTTATCTCCTGATCCAGTTCGTTTCTGAGAGCCATCAGGTTCTTATGCATCTTTTTTTCCTTATTTTTACTCGACCAGTAATACGCTTCATCTCGAGTATTTTTGGTAATGAGTATTATCACTTTGCCCTTCCTTTTTCTAGCCGTTCTCCCTCTTCGCTGTATAGTCCTTATCTCTGAGGGGACCGGTTCATAGAAGACGACTAAGTCTGTAGCCGGTATGTCTAGTCCTTCTTCACCGACGCTGGTAGCCACCAGTACATTGTATTCACCCTCTTCGAATTTTTCTATAGTCTCCACCTGGTCTCTTTGTTTAAGACCTTTATCTCCTTTCTTGTCCGTTTGTCCGATGAATCGTACCGGTTTTACACCCTCGATTTCTTCTAATATATCTCTCACTTTACTCGAAGTATTCCTGTAGTTGGTGAAAACGATGACCCTTGAATCCGGAAAGTTTTCGAACTGTTCTGCTACTATTTCCTGAACCTTATCGGTTTTTGGATGTTCTTTCTCTATATTTTTCAGCTTTACGAGTACATCCTGCATCTCAGCAGCTTTCATCAAACGTTTCGAAGCTTTTGAACCTCCTCTAGACTCTGCCTCATTCTTCAATTTATCAAGATAGTCTCTCAGACTTTCTAGGCCCTGTGTTTCCGCCTGATCGATGGCATGGTCCAACTTGATCGCAGAAGCAACAACGCTGACAGCATTATATAGAGAAGATTTGTTCGAAGAATGCAATTCTTTCTGGATCTTGTTCCTTACCTCTATGAGTTTCTTCCTAGAGATCCTGTCAGGATTCCTGTTCTTCAAGAAACCGTGTTTCTGTAACTGCTGGATCAACCTCTTTTGGATCTTCTTCAATTTTCCGATGATTTCTCTGTACTCTTTAGATAGCTTTACTTCCTCCCACTTTTTCTCCAATTGATTAGTATAATTTACCACATCAGGATCGTACTTGGTCCTTATCTCTACGTGTTCTATACCGAGAGTATCACAGACTGATAGTATATCTTCTATTTCACTTCCAGGTGATGCTGTCAAACCAAGAGTGAGTCCATCAGTTTGATTGTATTCTTCCCCGATATACACATAAGCGTAATTACCGACCGCTCTGTGAGCTTCGTCGAATATGGTCAAAGAAACATCATCTAATGATATCCTCTGTGCCATCAGGTCGTTCCTGATCACCTGAGGTGTGGAAACTATGATCTGGTTTTCATCCCACAGTTTTTCTCTCTCATCGGGTCTGACCTCTCCGGTGAATACGACTGGATCATCGGTTTTGAGTAGCTTTTTGATATCTTTAGAATGCTGATGAACCAACGGTTTTGTAGGTGCTAAAAAAAGTATTTTACCATCGGAATCATTTTCTAATACATCAGCGATAACAAAAAAACCGATAATGGTCTTCCCCATACCTGTGGGTAAAACGACTAAGGTCGATATATCTTTAGCAACCTCTGAGATATTGATCTGATATTCTCTTTCCTCAATACTCCCTTCTTTGATAAGAGGATGTTCGTAGGCCACAAATACTTACCTCAATACGATTATATTAAACTAGATACCGAGATTCTCATCGAGCTTCTCTTCCATCTCACTGCTCAAAGCTATCTCTTCTTCCCACTGGTCTAAAGTGTCCAAGATCTCTTTGAGCTTCTTTAAGCAGTCTATACAGATCCATTTTTCACCGATCTGTTTACCTGGGACTTTTTTGTATATGATAGTCTCACAGAAAAAGCAGTAGTGCATATCTTTTGTTCGGTGTTCAGCGTAAGCCTCCATCCTTTTACCTTCTTGGAGACTCGATAGTAACTTCTCTTTCATCTCCTCGTCGATCTCAGGATCGTCGATCTCTAAGTCTTCGTTTTCTTCGACCAGTATACCACCTATTATGTCTAAAACTGCTAAACCTATTTAAATCACACTGATTTGAAAAAGGAAACGATTTATATCTTTAGAACTGTTAAGTTGTTCAAATGAAGTTAGTATTCCTAGGTACTGGAGGAAGTTATCCTACACCTAAACGTAATGTCACATCGATAGCTCTCAAGTTCAAAGGAGATGTGATCCTGTTCGATTGTGGGGAAGGTACTCAAAGACAGATAATGATGTCCAGTATCTCTTTCATGAAGATCAAAAAGATATTCATCTCACATTTTCATGGAGATCATTTTCTAGGGCTACCAGGCCTTATCCAGAGTATGAATTTAAACGATCGTGAGGATCCTTTGGAGATCTATGGTCCTGTCGGGACTTTAGATGTTATGAAAAAACTGATAAATATAGGCTATTTCAGACCTGGTTTTGAGATAGATGTTGTCGAACTGATGCCTGAAGCTAGATTAGATTTCGACGGTTATTCTATCACGACGATAAAATCAAACCACAATGTTCCGACCTTGGGTTTCTGTTTCAAAGAAGATGACAAGAAAGGGAGGTTCAAGAAACAAAAAGCTCTGTCATTAGGGATCCCTGAAGGTCCATTGTTCAGTAAGATCCATAATGGAGAATCGATCGAGGTCGATGGAAAAGTGATAAAGCCTGAAGAAGTGGTCGGCCCGCCAAGAAAGGGTCGACAGGTGGTTTACAGCTCTGATACTAAGCCTTCTGATGAGATAATCAAAGCAGCTGAGGATGCTGAGGTGTTGATCCATGACGGTACTTTAGACAGTTCTCTGTCAGACAAAGCTTTATTGCACGATCATTCTTCCGTTGATATGGCTGCTAAGGCGGCAAAAGAAGCAGGTGTGAAGAAATTGTTCGTAACCCACATAAGTCCACGCTATGAAGATGCGGCCAGTCTAGAACTGGAGGCCAAAGAAATATTTGAAAACAGTACGATACCTTCTGATCTTTTTGAGTACGATATGTGAACCTTTGGTTGGTCTATATCCGAAAATGATAAAAAGAACTAGGCTTAATCTGTTTTCAGAGATGACGAAATTCGCTGATTCTGTTATGAAGATAAAATCCGACATTGATCCTACTAAAGTACTCCTTTTTACTGATAAGAAGGATCTGATGGAGGAGTTGGCTCAAGAGATCAAAGATATACCCTTGATAATATCAACTCAACATCCCCCACTTTCATCATTTTTAGGTAGAGAAAATGTAAGGTTAAGAAAATTGAAACATCCTCCCAAGATAGGTTTAGATGTGTTAGGCCAAGGTAAAGATATAGTTCTATCCTGTGCTGCAGAAGGCATCTTAGATAGAGATGATCACGTACTATTCGTTATCTCGGCAGATATAGATTCAGTATTTTCCTTCGATATGAGCGAGATAGGCGTTATGAATCTAAAGCAGGAGATAGGTGATAGGTTCGATCTTGATGTGTTGGAAGCTGCTTTCAACATAAGTGCTACAATAGTCAGAGAGGGGAAGGAAGGGTTACCGGCCGGTGCTTTGTTGATAATTGGCGATTCTAATAAAGTCATAAACAATACGAGTGAATCTGTCAGAAATCCTCTGCAGGGGTGCTCTAAAGAGGAATTGAATATAAAAGATGAGGATAACTGGAACACTATCAAGGAATTCTCCATGCTCGATGGTGCTTTAGTGCTCGATAGGTTTGGAAATCCGGTAGCTGCCGGTAGATACGTGATGTTCAACGATGGTAATGAAGGTCTGATAGAAGAAGGTCTAGGTGGCAGACATCTAGCGGCATCTTCTATAACGAATCAAACGAGAGCCATAGCTATCGTTGCATCGTCTGAAGGAGCTATCCGTATCTACAAGGATGGAGAGAGGATCTACTCCGTGGATTCGGTATAATTTGTACATTTGCACGACCGTACATATTTTAATAAAATCCGTTAGAATTAAATAGTTAGAGTATATGCGACCATGAGGATAGCATGTGTAGGAAGGTAAGGCTTAGACGCGATGAGGGAGGAGCCTTAGAAGGGCTTCCTTTATACCTCATCATTCTTGTTGTTATTGCTGGAGTAGCTACAGCAATATTTTTCGGTTGGATGCAAGGTGCACAGTCTACGGAGTTAAGAAGAATAGAAGTAAATGTTAGCGAGGGATTTGTAAATGCTGGAACAAGTGGTAATAAAATAGAAATAAAAGCATTAGATCAGAGTAATGGCCCGTTAGAAGGTGCCACTGTAAAATTGGAAGGTTGTGGTGTCAAAAAAATCGGCGAAACTGACAGTGACGGAAAAGCGGAATTTTCAGTTAGTCCGTCATTACCAGAGAATGAAGATTTTGGTGAGATAACGGTCACCGTGAAATATACCGGTGATATGACAACAGAGAAGACGGATATAGTTCCTGTGAAGGGATGATATACTAAAAAATAAGAAATAAAGGGTTGGAAATTGATCAACCCATCTTTTCACTCAATGTTTCTTTCCATTCTTTTCTGATTTTTTCTAT
>CAYSTL010000007.1:0-9188 GCA_964433785.1 uncultured Thermoplasmata archaeon | reverse complement strand
ATCAACCCATCTTTTCACTCAATGTTTCTTTCCATTCTTTTCTGATTTTTTCTATCTCAAGATCGATCAATTGTTCCCCATTGACGGATATCTTCAGAGATCTACCGATTGTTTTACCCAATCTAGTCGATGGTATTGAGAAATTGTCCTCGAAATCATCGATCTCTTCTTCATCGATCTCAACCAACCATCTTGTGTTGCTCTCGGAGAAAAGGAATTTATCAGGTCTGAGGTCAGTATCTATCTCTATCTCAGCACCGATATCGCCGGCTAAACACATCTCTGATATCGCTACTGCAAGACCGCCTTGAGAGATATCATGGCAGCTCTTGATAAGATCTTTGGAATGGGCATCTAACATCTCTTCTACGCTCTGTTCTAGTCTTTCTTTATCAACATCGGGGACGGATTTACTCTTTCCATCTATCATCTCGTAGTACTCGGAGCCACCCATCTCCTCCTTCGTCTCTCCTATCAGATATAATATGGAACCTTCTTCTTTGATATCCATTGTCACGGAGCCTCTGATATCGTCGATTATACCGCTTGCAAGTATCGTTGGTGTAGGCTTCACAGGTCCTTTTTCTGTTTCATTATAGAAGCTGACGTTTCCTGATATGAATGGTATCTCGAGATGTCTTGCTATCTCTCCAAGACCTTCGGCTACTCTTTTGAAGTCACCCAGTCTTACGGGTTTTTCTGGATTACCAAAATTCAAACAGTCGGCCAATGAATGTGGTCTTGCCCCGACTGCGACAAGATTACGGAAGGATTCATCCAGTGTCGATCTTGCCCCTTTGATCGGATCGAGTTCACAGAATCGTGGATTGACATCTGTTGTGACCGCTAATCCCTGATATGAATCTTCCAAAGGTTTGATAATACTAGCATCTCCAGGTCCCTGTTTACCCAATTCACCCTGAAGCGGTTTTATTACTGTGTTAGCTCTGACTTCGTGATCGTACTGTCTGATCACCCATTCTTTACTGTTTATGTTATCTCTTTGGAGTAGATTAAGTAGTGTCTTGTTATAATCACGTGGTTCCTCAGGTTCTTTTTCCTCGATCTCTTCTGTATGTTCGATCACGTCTGTAGGTCTGCAGTATGTTGGACCACCAGTTTGGAACTCTAGATCTAGATCCATTATCTTCTCATCGTGGAAATATACTTTCATATTCGGTTCTTCGATCACTTCTCCGACGATAGTAGCTTCCACATCCCATTTATCGCAGATGTAGAGTACTTCATCCACATTCTCTTCTTTGACAGCGTACATCATCCTTTCCTGGCTCTCGGAAACCCATATCTCCCATGGGGCCATGTCTTCCTGTTTTAGAGGTACTTTATCGAGCTCTATTTCAGCCCCATAACCGGCTGCTAAGGCCATCTCTCCTGCCACACATGAAAGTCCACCACCACCGAAGTCTTTCATACCCTGTAACAGTTCTTTTCTGTTCAGTTCTAAGCTTGCATGTATCAAAGGTTCTTTAGTTATCGGATCACCGAGCTGAACAGCCCCTATATCTTCTTCTTCTGAAGCTTCGTGAAGTTCATCGGAAGCGAAGGTAACGCCATGGATACCGTCTCTCCCTGTCCTTCCACCGGCCATTATGTATATGTCACCCGGTTCTTTTACTCGGCTCCTGATCAGCTCATCTTTCTTAGCGATCCCAACACATCCTACGTTGACCAAACAGTTGGACGTGTAACTGTCGTCAAAATAAACCATACCAGACAAGGTAGGTATCCCCAATCTGTTTCCATAATCACTTATCCCGTCAACGACACCGTGGAACAGGTATCTTGGATGTTTGGTGCCTGCTGGTAGCTCATCATGATACTTGTCCAAAGGTCCGAAGAAAAGCGGATCTACGAAGGCTAACGGCTGAGCACCCATACAAGTTACGTCCCTAACTATACCACCGATACCGGTGGCTGCACCACCGTACGGTTCTATGGCTGAAGGGTGGTTGTGTGATTCTAAAGCTACTACGTAGGCGTGTTCATCATCGAACGATACCACACCTGCATCCTCTTCGATAACGAATATATTCTGAGGAGCATCGATATCGAATACAGTATCTTTCAGTATCGTTTTTGAAGATTTATAACAGCAGTGTTCAGACCATGCCTGACCTAAAGCTTCCATCTCAAGATCAGTGGGATTGCGTCCGAGTTCTTTGAAATGATCCTTCACCATCCTCATCTCATCCACACTGAGACCAATCCCACTCTCCTGTGAGATCTGTTCCAAGTCTTCGTCATCGGCTTCCAGTATGTTTACTTCATGAAGTTCGAAGGGAACGTCTCTTTTGATATAATGTTCCATCATCATCCCCTCTATTTTATCTCGATATCGTAGGTTTGGATAACAGGATTTGCTAGTAATCTTTTGCACATCTCTTCGACTTCATCTTTTGCTTCTTCTTCAGTATAATCCTCACCCAGATCGATCTCGAAGATCTTACCCGATTTTACACCTTCGATATCCCAACCTAAAAGCTCGAGAGCTTTTTTAGTATTCATACCTTCAGGATCAGCGACACCTTCTTTCAGTTCTATCTTGACTTCCGCGACTACCATGAAATCACATATCTAAATCGAGGGGTCATTTAATAGGTTTTCTTTTCGATCTTCTTCTATTGATGATCAGCTAATGCTAGAAAAGAAGGTAAAAAATATACTTGATAAACACTAATAAGCTATAAATACAAAGAATTAGATAAAAATCATCATGAATAAAAAGGTGGACTTTCGAAGAGTGGCTATTTTCCTAATATTTGCTTTCGCGATATCATGGACGATCGGTTTTCTTTTAGATATTTTCCAGATAGGTATAGATTCTTTTTACGGGTCGATACTTGTACTTCTTTTCATGTGGGGTCCTGCTATCTCTGGGTTCTTGGTTCTTCTTTTCTGGACAGAAGAGAAATTCTTGTCAGAGTTCAAGAAATATCTCGGTTTTTCAGCTGGTAAATTCAATAAAAAATGGACATTACTAGCATGGCTTGCTCCCTTAGTTATACTGTTCATCATGCTGGGTATCGGTTTACTGATACCCGATATTGGTTTCAGTGGAAGTATTCAAAAGTTCTCGATGTCGATAGTACAATTACTGATCGCTGGCCTTACGATAAACGCACTCGCTGCTTTTGGAGAAGAGTTCGGCTGGCGTGCTATCTTACTGGATGAAGTATCGGTCCTAGGATTTTGGAAAGCATCAGTTATAATCGGAGTTATATGGGGTGTTTGGCATGCACCTTTGATCTTATGGGGATATTACTTCCCAGGAAACACGGCTCTAGGATTGCTGGTGATGTTGACCTTCACCATCACTTTTGCTCATGTGTTCACCTATTTCACGGCTAGAAGTAAGAACGTAATAGCTTCGAGTTTCCTACACGGTTCTTTCAACTCTCTCGCCCCATTAGCTTTTGTATTTCTTACAGGTGCTGGAGAACTGATCATAGGACCTGATGGATTGATAGGTATCCTAGGAGTGTTCATCTTCCTGGTTCTCGTCTGTATAACCCATGATAGGTTCATTGCAGAGGAAAGTGTCACCACTAAGGATTCATTAGACATATGGTAATAATAAGTTTTACAAACTTATTTCACCTTTTGAATAATTACTTAATTCAACGATCACACACTCGTTTAGGTGATCATCTATTGAGTTACCACTTTACTAAAGATATACTTTAATATTTAGATGATTAAGAAAATTTCCCAAATTTATAAATAAAGGATATTACAGTCAACAACATCAATTTATGAGATTAAATCTGAAATATTTTGTTGCTAGGAGCTTCAATGCCATAATAGTTTTATTTATAATAATAATGATCATCTCTTTTTTCTTAGGGATTACTTATGAGAGGGAGAAAAAAGTTGCATCTAGGATCTACATAAATATGGAGATGAAGGATAATTACCATGAATTATCTAACATGACTTTAGAGGAGAGGGAGGAATGGACAGATAAGAAAGAGGAGCAATTTAGAGTTGGCAACTATTCACGTAGAGAATTTTCCTGGATGAGAAGTAAAGATACCTATTCAAAATCGCTCCTAAGTGAGAGTTTTGACCAGGCCTGGGATATAATCCAGTTGGATTTTGGTAAAACGGACCATGTCACTATAAGGAATGATGAAGGTAACGCAAGTAACGATGTACTCAGCATAATACTCTGGTTTTTACCTAGAACTCTACTGATATATGGTACAGCTTTGATCATCTATATGCCTTTGAGTATCTATATCGGGGCTAAATCTGCACAACATAAAGGTAAGAAAAGGGGCAGTATCATAAAGATTGCAAATATTATAGGATCAAGTGTGCCAATATGGTGGGGGACATACATGGGGCTGCTAGTTTTTGCTTTTTATCTAGGGTGGGTCAGATTCTCACCTATGCCGTTCCCGAGTACAGATGGAATTCCTTATTATATAGGTGTGATGAAAAGGATGATCTTCCCAGTCACAGTTATCGTGTTGATAAAATTGAATACTACGGCCTGGACTACTAGGAGTTTGATCCATAATGAATTGGAAGAAGATTATGTCGATGCAGGGAGAGCTAAAGGACTGCCTGAAAGAGTGATAGTGAACAAACATGCTTTAAGAAGTTCGGCTCCACCTATAATCTCTAAAACTGCTCAACTCATCATCAATGCGGTACCAGAATTGATCATTTTTGAGGTACTTATTGGCTGGCCAGGCATCGGTTTCCTTTTCTACAAAGCTTTAGATATCGGTGGAGGGGAATCTATCAGAGTCGACCTAAACCTTTTAGTGGGTCTAGCATTTTTTGTAGCATTGTTAACCATAATAATGCATTGGGCTGCAGACATACTATATGGGGTTACAGATCCAAGGGTAAAGATAAAATAGTGAACTAAAAAGAACACCACAGAAAGAATAGTTTCGGCCTTAAGAATAAACAATTATTGATAATTAAATTGTAATAATAGATGTGTCAATTCAGATAAAACGTCTTTATTTAAATCGTTTTCAATATTTCAAAGAAAATCGTAATAAAATTTTTATATATTATAGTCAAAACTGGACGCAGATGAGATTAAACTGGAAATACTTTGTAGCAAGAAGTGCTAATGCATTGATAGTGTTATTCATCGTTGTTTTGATAATCTCTATTTTCTTAGGGATCACCTATAAAAGAGAACAGATGGTGTCTTCTAGAAAATATGTAAATGAGGAGCTTGAAGAGGATTATGATGAAGTAGCAAACATGAGTCTAGAGGAGAGGCAGGAATGGACAGATAAAAAAGAAGAAGAGTTCAGGGTAAACAATTATTCTCACCAGAATTATTCTTATAGGAGGAGTAAGGAAAAATTTTCTAAATCTTTACTTGAAGAGAGTTTTAAACAGGCAGCTAACGTGATGCAGTTGGAATTTGGTAGAACAAGACAGGTTTCGATCAGAACTGATGAGGGTAATGAGAAGGATACAGTCCTTGCAGTCATATTGAGATTTCTACCCAGGACTATCTTGATCTATGGTACGGCTGTTGCGATATATACACCTTTGAGCATCTATATCGGAGCCAGATCTGCTATGCATGAAGGCAGAAAGAGAGGAAATCTTATCAAGATCGCTAACATCATCGGGTCCAGCGTCCCTATATGGTGGGGAGTTTTCCTCGGATTGATCATATTTGCATTCTACCTGGGTTGGGTCCGTTTTTCTCCCATGCCGTTCCCGAGTACTGAGGGTCTACCATATTACTTGGGTATATTGGAGAGGATGATATTCCCAGTAGCGGTGATCGTTCTTATCAAATTAAATCCAAGTGCGTGGACTACTAGAAATTTGGTAGTCAGTGAATTGGAAGAAGATTATATCGATGCAGGAAGAGCAAAAGGACTACCAGAGGGAGTGATCGTCCACAAACATGCTCTAAGGAGTTCTGCACCACCGATAATATCTAAAAGCGTTCAACTGATAATAGGTGCAGTGCCAGAATTGATAGTCTTTGAATCACTCATAGGCTGGCCAGGAATAGGTTTCCTTTTCTATAAAGCTTTGAATGTGGGCGGTAGTGAATCTATAAATCTGGACGTAAATCTACTTGTCGGTCTAGCGTTCTTCGTATCTGTACTTACGGTGACTCTTCATTGGTTGGCTGATATCATGTATGGTGTAGCAGATCCTAGAGTAAAAATAGATGACTCATGAGACAAGATAAAGATTTAGGTAAAGGTTTTTTCAATCGACTAGAACCCTGCTTACGTCATCAGGATTGTATGGATACGTTATTGATTCTTCTCTCATAAGTAACGGTCTTTCCGTATCATTAACAGGTACTAGTGAGAATCCGTACGACTTTATTATCGGTATAGGTGAGACGTATTGGAAAGTGATGACCAATCTACTATCTCTCAACCTATAAGCTGAGAATTTTCCCGGAAATCTGTCAAGTCTATCGAGATCGATCTGTTTTAGTACCTCCTCGGGATGCCAGATACTTACAGAATCGTTCATTTTGTTTTTCAACTTCTCTAGATCCTCTGTGGGTTCGATTTCATAGACCACGGGATCCATTATAGGATACGATCTACCGAACGCCGACGTTCCACCTCTCTCTTCTCTGTGCATCATCGTATCGGAAAAACTGGCGGTTAAAAAGTAAGTGAATGGTATGAAAATAAGTATACAGATAACAAAAAGTGCTTCTATTTTTTTGATCCTGGAGTAGGATACATGTATAGACTTCTTTATAACCTTATCTTTATCTTCCAGGTTTGATAGGGCTTTAAGGTCATGTCTATATCGATACAGGTAGAAACTTAAGATTATAAATACTATTGGAAACAAGAAATAATATCCTATGGATTTCAACAATACTTCGATCATTTTAACACGTTAGCTTGATAAATCAACTTTGAATATATAAGCGTTACAGTTGTTTTAGATAAACCTGCCAAATATGATTTTAAAGATTGAAAAGAAATATGATATCGATTTAAAATCTTAAGGATATATTCATTCGAATTATATTTAAATTACACATGTATTATTATAAATTTTGACATTTTTTAGATCGGATATGAAGCTAGCATAGCTGGATAGACTACCTAAGATAAAAATTATACTATGTAAAAGATATTTATATTGTTAAAACATAAAGAAACATGTTGGATGAGGTTGAATTGGAAGTATTTCTTGGATAGAACTTTGACTACTTTTCTGATTTTATTTATAGTGATACTTATAATCTCTGTATTTTTAGGTATCACCTATGAACGAGAGAAGAACGTGCACACAAGGACCTATGTTTACGGTAGAACTGAAGAAAATTATGAAAATCTCACGGATATGGATATTGATGAAAGAGAAAGATGGGTTGAAAATAAAGCTGAGGATTATAGAGTGGGGGATTATCCCAATAGTGGCCAGGATATCAGAAATAAAGAAGTATATCCGAGATCAGTTTGGCATGAAAGTGTTAGAGAGGCTTATAGGTTGATAAGATTGGATTTTGGAGATGCAGATTTTCTATCGCCTAAGGACGATACAGGAGATCACTCTGTAGTTCACGTGATAATGTCTTATTTACCCAGGACAGTTCTACTCTATGTCACTGCTTTAGCTCTATATATCCCTTTGAGTATCTATCTTGGTTCGAAGACAGCGATGGGGGAAGGAGATCTGTTAGATAAGTTCATTTCATTTTCCAACATTTTAGGATCCAGTATCCCTTTATGGTGGGCTGCATGGATAGGTTTGTTCATTTTTGCATTCTATCTTGGCTGGATTAGCTTTTCAGCGATGCCTTTTCCTAAATCTGATGGTTTGGAATATTTGATAGATGTTCTTAAAAAGATGGCTTTTCCTTTATCAGTAATAGTCTTGATCAAATTAAATCCGAATGCATGGATAACTAGGAATTTAGTGGGAAATGAATTGGAAAAGGATTATGTAGAAGCCAATCGGGCTAAAGGTTTACCGGAAGATGTCATAGTAAAAAAACATGCACTCAAGAGTTCGGCTCCACCGATAATATCGAGGAGCATGAATGTATTCCTGAATTCAATACCGGAGATGGTGATTTTGGAGACCTTAGTCGGATGGCCAGGCATAGGATTGCTCTTTTATAACGCTATCAATTATAATCTACCAAGTTCAGATAATGTAGCCAAAGATATCCCAGTAGTACTTGGTCTTGTATTTTTTATCACTCTTTTAACAGTGATACTTCAATTGGTAGCGGATATTTTGTACGGCCTCTCTGATCCAAGGATACGATGTAAAGAAGAATGATCTGGGTCACTCAAACAATATCTTACTCCCATCATCAAGATTTTGAGGAAAGACGTAGGTTTCTTCTTTCATGAGCAATAACTTTGTTTGGTCATCTTTATTTATCAGCACGATACCGTAGGTCTTTAGAACTGGCATAGAGGATACGTATTGATAGACCAATATGATACGATTATCTCGTAACCTGTAGATTGTAAATCTACCAGGATATTTATCTAATCTATCCAGATCTACGATCTTTTTAAGCTGATCTGGGAACCATCTTGATTCATTTTCATAAATTTTACTATTGAGTTCATCCTGATCATCTAAAGGACCTATTTTAGAAACAACAGGATCCTGTATACGATAAAATCTACCAAAAAATGATGTTCCTCCTCTCGCCTCACGGTGGACCATGGTGTTGCAGTAATTAGAGCCCATTATGTTCATGAACGGCATGAAAATCAGGATCGTTATAACGAAGGCGAGCTCTAGTTTTCTTATTTTAGAGATGGATTTTTTAATCGATTTCCTAACCATATCGTCTGATTTGTTCAGATTTTTTAACGCATACAGGTCTTTTTTATACCGGTATAGATATTTTCCAAGGGTCAGTAATAGGATCGGGAACAGTAGATAATAGCCAATAAACTTCAGTAATACACTCACCATCATTATCAATTATATATGTAAATTATCTGATGACATTTAATAATTTTAGGTGATATAAGAGGTAGAGTTGGAATAGATAGAATATCTCATCCTAAAAGTTTTCAGTTTTGCACGATTTTAAGTGTTGTTATACTTTATTTTCAGGTTGATATATAATAAAAATAAAAAATCATCAGATAATAAATTTACGTTTAATAATAATATGGAATCAATATCTTATGTAAATTGGATCTACAATCAATTCTTTTACA
>CAYSTL010000006.1:23388-27727 GCA_964433785.1 uncultured Thermoplasmata archaeon | reverse complement strand
TCTATTCTTTATACTTATGCATGAAAGCAGTTATACTGGCTGCGGGTGAAGGTACCAGATTACGTCCATTCACAGTTTCTGAACCAAAAGTGATGATATCAGTTGCTAATAAACCGATTCTGCAGTACGTAATTGAATCCTTAGTGGAAAATGGGATAACAGATATTATAATGGTTGTTGGATATAAAAGAAGAAAGATAATGTCATATTTTGGAGATGGATCTAGTTTCAATGCAAATATTGAGTATGTGTTCCAAAGAAAACAACCATCCCAAGGTGGTACTGCTCATGCTCTATACAAGGCTAAAAATAAGATAGACGATGATTTTCTAGTATTGCCTGGCGATAACGTAATTTCAGAAAAAACTATCAAAGATTTACTGGAGGGGATGGAAAAGTATACTTTATTGATCACAAGAAGTGAAACACCTTCAAAATATGGTGTATGCAAATTAGATGATAGTAAAATTTGTGATTTAATAGAGAAGCCAGAGAGAAGTGAAAGTAATCTTATATCTACAGGGATCTACTCTTTCCCACCTGAGATTTTTGACTACATAGAGGATGCTATGAAAGAAAGGATATACGACCTTACTACGGTTGTCACTAGGATTATGGATGAAAAGGAAGTAAAAGGGATAATTTCCAATTCTACATGGATAGATGCTGTTTATCCTTGGGATCTTCAGAAAGTTAATTCAGCAGCCCTTCAAGATGTTCCTAATTCTAAGGAAGGGGTGATCGAAGATAATGTTATGATGAAAGGAGACGTGGAGATAGGAAAAGGGACGATTATAAGAGGTGGCACGTATATCGAAGGACCAGTCAAGATCGGAGAAAACTGTGATATAGGTCCACAAGCATGTATCCTTCCATCCACTAGTATTGGAGATGATTCTAATATTTCTCCCTTTACAGTAGTTAAAAATTCTTTATTGATGAAAGGAATCGATATAGAACCAAACTCAAAGATAGAAAATTCTGTAATAGGAACTGGTGTTCGCATAGGAAGCAACTTCTCAACTTACCTTTCTGATGCGAATATTATTTCTGAACATGGTCTTCATGAGATCGAGAACGTTGGATGCATGATCGCTGAAGATACTATTATTGGAAGTGGTGTGACAACTGAGTCTGGTGTGATAATAGGGTCAGAATGCAGAATCAAATCTGGTAATGTGATACGTGAGAACGTCCCCTCTGATACGAGAGTGGTGTGAGGTGAATTAGATGTGTGGGATTGTAGGATACGCTGGTACAGAAGATGTTGGAAAGATCCTCTTAAAAGGATTAAAAAGGCTTGAGTATAGGGGGTACGATTCAGCAGGAGTAGCTATTAAATCAACTAGTGATGATATATATCTACAGAAAAAGAAGGGCAGGGTTGAGGATCTAAATAAAGAAGAATTTCCTTTTGGTAAAATCGGTATTGGCCATACCCGTTGGGCTACACATGGAAAACCTTCTGATAAAAACGCCCATCCTTTTTCTGATTGTAAAGATGAAATTGCTGTTATCCACAATGGGATCATAGATAATTTTGTTAGTCTGAAGGAAGAGCTGATCAACAGAGGCCATGAATTCACATCTGAGACGGATAGTGAGATAATCGCTCATCTTTTAGAAGAAAATTATGAGGGAGATATGTTGGAAGCACTCAGAGTCTCAATTAAGAAATTAGAAGGATCCTTCGCTATCGTAGCAATACATAAAGAAGAATCAGAACTGGTGGTCGCTAGAAATGAAAGTCCACTTGTCATCGGAGTTGGAGCTAACGAAAATTTAGTTGCCTCTGATGTACCTGCAATCTTAGATTATACTAATGAAATCAAATATCTTCATGATGGTGATCTTGCAAGGGTTAGTAAAGACAAAATTGAGATAATAGATTTTGAAGGTAATGAGCTCAGTAGGGAAACAAAGAAGGTCGATTGGAGTGTAGAGGATGCAGAGAAGGGTGGTTATGAACATTTCATGTTGAAGGAGATACATGAACAACCAGATGCGATCCACGAATCATTATTGGGGAGGATGGCTGAATTTAATGATGTAACTTTTTCTAAATACGATATCGATGACATAAAATTGATAGCATGTGGAACGTCCATGCATGCAGCCTATGTGGGTAAATATATAATAGAAGAGATCGCAAAGACACCCTGTTCTGTAGAAGTCTCTTCAGAATATCGTTATTCTTCAGAAAACGACAGTTATCCATTTACTATGTTGTTATCCCAGAGCGGTGAAACTCTAGATACGATTGCTGCTGCTAGGGAAGCTAACAAGAGAGGCTGTACTACTTTGGCTATCACGAACATATTGGATAGTTCTATAACAAGGGAAGTTGATGAAGTGATCTATACACATGCAGGTCCAGAGATAGGGGTAGCAGCTACGAAAACTTTTACTACACAGCTTATCGCATTGTATTTGATAGCAATTGAATTAGCCAAAGACAAAGGTGTTATAAATAAGGGTAAGGCTCAAGAATATAAGAGAGAACTAAGAAAGCTTCCCAGGAAGGTCGAGAAGATACTTGATAAGATCGATGAGATCAAAGATATCAGCGAAAGATTATCGAAAGCGGATGATATTTTCTTTATTGGAAGGAATATAAATTATCCTGTTGCTTTGGAAGGGGCTCTTAAACTGAAAGAAATAGCTTATATCAATGCGACTGGATACCCTGCAGGAGAGTTAAAGCATGGACCCTTTGCACTTTTGACAAAAGATACCCCTGTGATAGCTATAGCGGTAAAGGATCATACTTTTGAAAAAATGCTTGGAAATATAGGGGAGATAGCTGCTAGAGAAAGTCCGATCATAACAGTCGGCGATCAGGATAAAGAACTGACAAAGTTGAGTGATAGATACATAACTATACCGGAAGCTCCGCCATTGTTTTCACCTATCCTCGTCAATGTAGTGCTTCAGTTGTTTGCGTATTATACTGCCTATAGATTAGACAGGTCTATCGATAAACCAAGAAACCTGGCAAAGAGTGTAACGGTTGAGTAAGATGAGTATGTATTCATTTTATCAAAATAATAAATTGAAGGTTTGGGCAACTATATTGATTGGCGTACCGATTTTTATACTGTCTGGATGCTTATTACTACCAGAAATATTTTGGGATTCGTTCATATGGAAATATTTTTGGGGTCCTGTTGTAGCAGATTCGAAGGATGCAACCGTGGATGGAGTGTCAGCAGGTTATAATACAGTAAATACAATAGTCTATGGCATCTGTATTGTAATCTCATTTTTAGGGATCTATGAGTTAGTAGATCATTATGAAATAAAAATAGATAGCAAATTCTTGATAACACTTTTACCCTGGATAGCTCTAGGGGGAGCACTCAGGAGTCTTGAAGATGTCGGTCTATTCAAGGAACCTTTGAATCGATTCTTTATATCTCCAATAATATATTTTGTTTTGGGGATATCTGCGATAATCTCTATGATTGTAGGGGCATATATAAGCAGTAAAGATTATGATAGAAAACTCAAAACGGTTATCAGATTAGTACTGATAATGCCCCTTTTACTTTCTCTTAGTATGATGGTAGGATATTTAACTGAAATGATTTTATACCCTTTTATATCGCTTGCAGGTGTTTTTATCCTTCTTACTTTGTATGGATATATCAAAGATTGGATGGATGAGACTTATCTTTTTGCTATATATGGGAGTTCTTTACTAATCTTCTCTTTTGGTTATAATTTTCATTATATCACATCTTTAAAGGGAACCAATCCTTATGAAGCTCTGATAATACCAGCACTTTCTATTGGAGTAACTATTTTGTTTTTAGGTGTATGGAAGCTAGTAGGCATTCTTGGAAAAAAGGATATCTCAAAAATATATTATGCACCTTTGAATATCTTTATTGCCTGGGCACATTTTTTTGACGCATCAGCAACATATAGAGGTATCGAACATTATGGATATTTAGAGAAACATGTTCTTCCAAGGATTGCCATCGAACTTACAGGAACATCTTTAGTGATGTATGCTCTGAAACTAGTCATAATCATAGCTGCTGTTTATCTACTCGATAGATATTTGAAAGAAGAATTTATGGAATATCCATATATGAGAAATTTGATCAAATTTGTAATAATTGTTTTAGGAGCGGCACCAGCAGTAAGAAATACCTTACGTTTAGCTATGGGTGTTTAAAAAATACAAAAAATAAAAAAGAGGGGAGAGGGGAGAGATTTATCGTGATATTCCTGCTGAAACACCCTGGAGTAGGGCTAGCAGATTAGAGTGCATCCCATCGCACATTGATCATCTTTTTAAATACTCCTCTCTGATTGCTTTTGCCTGAGCCAT